>DASYCE010000015.1 GCA_036500345.1 Gemmatimonadales bacterium
CGTCACGCTGATCCCGGCGCGCCGCGGCGCTCCCGGTCTCAGCGTGAGCGTGATGCATCGCGGGTTGCCGCGGATCGGCGTCGGTGACATCCTGTCGGGAGACCAGTTCTCGTACATCACCGCGCTGAATACCACCGAGTACCGTGCCACGGCTGCTGCGCGACTCGGTGCTGTCCGCCTCGGCGTGGGCGGTGGATGGAACCATTACTCCACCGACGCCGAGATCATTTTCGTCGACCCGGTCACCGACGCCGAGCAGCCGGCGATCAACCTCGCCATCCGCGACACGAGGGCGCTGGGATACATCGACGCCGGGGTCGGTGCCGGGATCTTCTATCTCATCGGAGAGGTGGGAGCGCAGCGCGGCAAGGATCTCGGCCTGGTCACCACGTTCGCCGACAACGATCCGACGGAGACGCGGCTTTTTGCCAGCATCGGTCTACGGTTCGGGTTCTGATCCGGCTCGGGAACCGTTCATGCGCCGCGCGCATGAGCTGGCGCAGCGTGGGTGGGGGCGGACATTTCCCAATCCGATGGTCGGCGCGGTCCTCGTGGCTGACGACGAGATCGTTGGCGAAGGGTGGCATGCCGAGCACGGTGGACGGCACGCCGAAGTCATGGCGATCGACAGTGCCCGCGAGCGAGCGAAGGGCGCAACACTCTACGTCACGCTCGAGCCGTGTACTCACGTCGGGAAGCAGCCGCCGTGCACCGACGCAATCATCGCGGCCGGTATTGTGCGCGTCGTCGTTGCCGTGCGGGATCCGAATCCGGTCGCGGCTGGCGGCATCGAGCGGCTGCGGGCAGCGGGCATTGAAGCAGTGCTCGATCAGGATGCCGGCGCCGACTACAACTTCCGCTTCAGCCATCAGTTCACCGAGGCGAAGCGCCCGTACGTCGCGGTGAAGCTCACCGTGTCGATGGACGCGATGATCGCCGACGCGAAGGGACGGTCGCAGTGGATCTCCTCGCCGGCAGCGCGGGAGTGGGTGCACTGGCTCCGCGCTGGGTTCGGCGCGATCGGCGTCGGCGCACGTACCGCAATCGCGGACGACGTGCAGCTCACGGTGCGGGGCCCGGTGTCGCCGCGCGTGGCACCGGTGCGGGTGATCTTCGATCGCAGCGCGACATTGCCGGCGACGAGTCGCCTTTTCGAGGGAACGACGCCGGTGATCGTGGTCGTCGGGTCGGGCGTGGGCGACGCGACACGGGAGACGCTCACGCGCGCCGGCGCGCAGGTCGTAGTCGGTGACGAATTGGCGGATGGGTTGCAGGCGCTGGCGTGCAGCGGTGTCGATTCGATCCTGATCGAAGGCGGCGGTCGGCTCGCCAGCGCGCTGCTGGCGGAGCGGCTGGTCGATCGGGTCTATCAGGTGCAGGCGCCGCGGTGGCTCGGTACCGGCGTGCCGGCGTGGCCGGCAATCCCGGCGACGTCGCTGACAGAATCGGAACGGTGGCGGATGATTGCCGTCGAACGGCTCGGCGATCGTGACGACGCCGACGCCGTCCTCACGCTCGAGCATCGCTGATGTTCACCGGCATCATCGAGCAGGTCGGAGCGGTGCGCGCAGCCACGCCGCACGACGGCGGCCTCGAGCTCCGGATCGGCGCCTCGCTCGGCGAAGTCGTGCTCGGTGAAAGCATTGCGATCGATGGCGCCTGCCTCACGGTGACAGCGTTCGGCGCGGACTGGTTCGGGGTTCACGTCGTCACGACGTCGCTCGATCGCACCGCCTTCGTGAACTATCGGGAGGGGCGTCGCGTTAACGTCGAGCGGGCGTTGCGGGCGGGAGACCGGTTTGGCGGTCACCTGGTCCAGGGGCACGTCGACGCGGTCGGCCGGGTGAAATCGGTGCGAGACCAGGGCGATGCCCTGCTGATCGACATTGTGGCGCCGCCGGCGGTGATGGCGGTGTCGATTCCGCTGGGCTCGATCGCGGTCGACGGCGTCTCGATGACGGTGAACGGCATTTCCGCACCGGACCTGATTCAGCTCTCGGTGATCCCGTTTACCTTGGAGCACACGACGCTGGGCGATCGGGTCAGCGGCGACGCGGTGCATCTCGAAGGAGACCTCGTGGGGAAGTACGTGACTCAACTCGCCGATGGATGGCGGGCGGCAGCGGCACGATGACATCGATCGAACGGGCGATCGCGGATATCCGCGCCGGAAAGATCGTGGTCGTCGTTGACGATGCCGATCGCGAGAATGAGGGCGACCTCGTCTGCGCGGCCGAATTGATCACGCCGGAAATCGTCAATTTCATGGCACGGCACGGGCGCGGCTGGATCTGCCTCGCGCTCACGGCCGAAGACTGCGACCGGCTCGAATTGCCGCAGATGGTGGAGCGCAACACCGAGGCGATGAGCACCGCGTTCACCGTGACGATCGACGCCCACCGTCGCTTCGGTGTCACGACCGGCATCTCCGCGAGTGATCGCGCGGCGACGATTCGCGTGGCGATCGATCCATCGAGTGCGCCGGCGGATCTGCGGCGCCCCGGCCACATCCAGCCCTTGCGTGCACAACGCGGTGGCGTGTTGCGGCGCGTGGGACACACCGAGGCGAGCGTCGATCTGGCGCGGCTGGCTGGGCTCCGGCCGGCAGGGGTGATCTGCGAGATCCTCAATGCGGACGGATCGATGGCGCGACTGCCCGAGCTGCGTACCTTCGCCGCCGAGCACGAGCTGTCGCTGATCACCGTCGCCGACCTGGTGGCGTGGCGGCTCCGGACCGAGCGCCTGGTCCATCGTGTCGCCGATGCGAGACTGCCGACGGAGTTCGGCGAGTTCCGCGTGATCGGTTATCGCAACGACGTCGACCACGCGGAGCACGTGGCCCTCGTCTTCGGCGATGTCGCGGGAGAGGCGGACGTGCTGGTACGGATGCATTCCAAGTGCCTCACCGGCGATGTCTTTCATTCGATGCGCTGCGATTGCGGCAACCAGCTGCACCGGGCGATGGAGATGATCACCCAGGCGGGACGCGGCGTGATCGTCTATCTCGACCAGGAAGGCCGCGGCATCGGGTTGCTCAACAAGTTGCGCGCCTACGAGCTGCAGGACGCCGGCACCGATACGGTCGAGGCGAACGAACGGCTCGGGTTCAAGGCTGACCTGCGCGATTTCGGTATCGGCGCCCAGATTCTTCGCGACCTGGGCCTGTCGACGCTCAAGATCATGACCAACAATCCGCGCAAGCTGGTCGGGCTCGAAGGGTACGGGCTCGAGATCGTCGAGCGAGTGCCGCTCATCGCCGACGCCACGCCCGACAACAGCGCCTACCTGGCCACCAAGCGCGACAAGCTTGGTCACCTCCTCGCGCACTGAATCAATGCCGACATTCGAAGGTCAATCGCGCGCGAGCGGACGGGTGGCGCTGGTCGCCTCGCGATATCACGAACGAATCACCATCCGTCTCGTCGACGGGGCGATGGCGGCGTGTCTCGAGGCAGGATGTCCCGAATCGGATGTCGACGTCCTCTGGGTGGTCGGTGCCTTCGAACTCGGCGTGGTCGCCACCGCCGCCGCGCACAGCGGACGCTACGTCGCCATCGCGGCGCTTGGCGTGGTGATCCGCGGCGAGACGCCACACTTCGATTACGTGGCTGGTGAAACCGCCGCGGCGCTGGGACGCGCGGCGACCGAGACGCTGGTACCGATCGGCTTCGGCCTCCTCACCTGTGACACGATGGACCAGGCGGTGGCGCGCGCCGGGGGGTCGGCCGGGAACAAGGGTCATGAGGCAGCCGAAGCCGCATTGCGCACGGCGGACCTGATTCGCCAGGCGCTGGAAGACTAGTGTTGCGCCGCGAGACACGGCAGCGAGCCCGCGCGCTGCAACTCCTGTATGCCCTCGAGCTCACGGGTGAGTCGGACACGACGGCGGCGGCGGAGGCGATCGCGAAGCTCACCGGCGATCACGCGCTCATCTTCGAGGATGTTGAGCCGATGGTCGTGCGCATCCGCGCCGAACGCGAGGACCTTGATCGGCTCGCCGAGGTCGCCGCCGATAACTGGCGGCTCGAACGGATCGCGACGATCGAACGCAACATCCTGCGCATCGCGATCCATGAAATGGTGCACGAACGGATTCCGCCCAGGGTCGCGATCGACGAAGCGCTCTGGCTGGCCCACCGGTTCGCCGGCGTCCGCGCACCGGCCTTCATCAACGGCATTCTCGATCGGGTGGCGCGCGACCTCGGGCGCCTGTAAGTCACGATGAATCTCCTGGTCACCAACTGGCAGGATCTCCGGAATCCGCAGGGTGGGGGTGCGGAAGTGCACCTCTTCGAGATCTTCTCGCGGCTCGCCGCGCGAGGGCACCGGGTGACGTTGATCTGCTGCGGCTTTCCCGGCGGGGCGCCGGTAGAAGTCGTCGAGGGCATCGAGGTGCATCGGCACGGCGGCCGGCATTCGTTTGCCCTGTCCGGCTGGCAGGCGATTTCGCGCGCGGTGCGAACGCTTCGCCCCGATGTCGTGATCGACGACATCAACAAGCTGCCGATTGGCGCGCCGCTGCTGACATCCCGGCCGGTGTATGCCATCGTGCCCCACCTGTTCGGGACCACGGCGTTCGCCGAAGCGTCGTGGCCGGTGGCGGCGACGGTCTGGGCGGCAGAGAAGCTGATTCCGCGGATCTACCGCAACGCCTGGTTCCACGCCATCAGTGACTCGACGCGAGACGATCTCGTGGCGCGCGGCATCCCTCGCGGGCGGATCGCGGTGGTCTATCCAGGGGTCGATACCCGACGCTTCCACCCCGATCCGGCGACGCCGCGCCGCGCCGACCCGCGCTTTGTCTACGTCGGCCGGCTTCGCCGCTACAAGGGGATCGAATACCTCATTGACGCACTGGCCGAGGCGGGGAAGCTCCGTCCCGATCTCAGCGTGGATATCGCGGGGACTGGCGATGATCGTGCCCGGCTTGAGGGACGGGCCCGCGAGCGCGGGGTTGCCGATCGGGTGCGGTTCCATGGCTATGTCGACGAAGCGACGCGGCTCCGGCTCTTGCGGGAGTCGGTGGCGAACGTATTTCCTTCCCCGAAGGAAGGGTGGGGGATCACCGTCATGGAGGCCGCGGCGTGCGGCACGCCGTCGATCGCATCCGACTCCCCGGGGCTTCGGGATTCGGTCCGGAACGGACGCACCGGCATCCTGGTCCCCCATGGCGACGTGGCGGCGCTGGCGCAGGCGATGGTGGCCCTTGCGACCGATCGTCCCCGCGCGGAAACGCTCGGCCGGGCGGCGCGCGAATGGGCTGAACAGTTGAGCTGGGACAGCGCGGCGGAGATCGTGGAACGGCACCTTGCCGCGCTCGCCGCCGGGCGGGACCCGATCGTTACGCCGGATTCCTGAGGAGGAACTGGTGCGATTCCGCGACTTTCTCGCCGCGGGCGAGCAGCTGCAGCTGGAAGCGCTGACCGGCGACCTGGGCCTCGATCGCCTCGTCCCCGCCGCCGACATTGCGTCTCCCGGGCTGGCGCTCGCCGGCTACCACGGGCGGTTCATTCCCGACCGGCTGCACGTGCTCGGTGAGACCGAAATCACCTACCTCGCGTCGCTCGATGCGGCGACGCGCCGCACGGCGCTCGAAGGGTTCTTCCAGTACGATCTTCCCGCGGTCTTCATCACCAAGCATCTCGATCCGCCCGAACCACTCCTCGAACTCGCCCTCACCCGTCACATCCCGGTGTTGCGGACCGCGCTCAAGACCGCGGAGTTCTACAAGCGGATCAAGCCGATCATCGAGGACGCCTTCGCCCCGCGCACCACACTCCACGGATCGCTCACCGACGTGTACGGTGTCGGCCTCCTCTTCATGGGGCGGTCGGGGATCGGCAAGAGCGAATGTGTCCTCGACCTCGTCGAACGAGGCCATCGCCTCGTCGCCGACGACGTGGTGAAGGTGACGCGCCGCGGCAGCGACGTCCTGATCGGCCAGGGGCACGAACTTGCCGCGCATCACATGGAGATTCGCGGTGTCGGGCTGATCGACATCCCTGCGCTCTTTGGCGTGCGCTCGGTGCGGCAGCAGAAGCGGATCGAAGTGGTGGTGCAGCTGGAAGACTGGGAGAACGCCAAGGACGTCGACCGGACCGGCCTGCAGCGTGATGTCTTCACGGTGCTCGACGTATCGATTCCGAAGGTCGTCGTCCCGCTCAATCCGGGAAAGAACATCACCGTCATCTCGGAAGTGGTGGCCATGATGCACCTGTTGCGATACAGCGGCGTCGACGTCGCCGCCGCGTTCAACGAACGCCTGATTCGCAAGATGCGCGAGAAGCGCGGTGTACGGGAATACCTTCGCGGTGACATCGAATGAGCGCCATCAAGGGAGTCGTCGTCGGTCATGCCGGCCTTGCCGCCGCGCTGATCGGGGCAGTGGAGCAGATCAGCGGACCGGCGAGCGGTCTCGTGGCCATCTCGAACACCGATTGTGATCGCGGCACGCTGGAAGAGCGGATCCGCGCGGCGGCAACGCCCGGGCCGGCGATCGTCTTCATCGACATGCCGAGCGGATCGTGCCACTTCGCGGCGATGCGCAAGATCCAGTCGATGGAGAGCGTCCGCATCGTGACTGGCGTCAACCTCGCGATGCTCCTCGAATTCATCTTCCATCGCGATGGCGGCGTCGACGAACTCGCCGAGCGTCTGGCGCAGGTCGGTGCACACGCAGTGACGGCTCGCTGATGACGTTGCGCCTCTTCCGCGTCGACGACCGCCTGGTGCATGGCCAGGTCGTGATCGGCTGGGGGCGCCCGCTTGCCGCGCAATTCATCGTGCTCGTCGACGACGAGGTCCGGCAGAGCAGCTGGGAGCAGGACCTCTACCGGATGGCGGTCCCCGGCGACGTCGCGATCGTCTTCGCCAGCACCGCCGAAGCGGTCGCCCATCTCGCCGAGTGGAATGCGGATCCGCGCTCGGGCATGCTCCTCACCGCGGATCTTGCCACGATGGCAACGCTGCACGACGCCGCGCCGGTGCTGATCCGGGAGATCAATCTTGGCGGGCTCCACCATCGCCCCGGCCGGGTGGAGCGGTTGCGCTACGTCTACCTGGCCGCTCCCGACGAGGTGCTGCTGCGGCGGCTGGCGCATGATGGTGCACACGTGACGGCACAGGATCTTCCCACCGCCGCGGCGGTCGACCTGGACACGCTGCTCCGATGAACTCCGAGGGACTCCGGGTGGCCCTGCTCTTTCTGTGGGGAACGATCGCCGGGCTGGATCTGGTGAGCGTCCCGCAGGGATTGCTGTCGCGACCGATCGTCGCCGCCACCGTCGCCGGGTTGATCGCGGGCAATCTCGCCGGCGGCCTGATGGCGGGGATGGTGCTCGAACTGTATGCCCTGGATGTCCTGCCGATCGGTGCGTCGCGCTATCCCGACTACAGTGTCGCCTCGGTCGCTGCGGGCGCGGCAGCGGCGCTGGTGCCGGCGCAGATGGCCGCCGGTGCCGCGGGGATGATCGGCCTGCCGCTCGCTGCACTCGGCGGATGGACGCTGCAGGCGCTCCGGCGTCGCAACGCCGTGTCGGTGCGTCGGAGACTCGAGCGCGTCGCCGCCGGCGAAGCCCGCGCGATCTGGGAGTTACAGCGCAACGGCTTTTTCCGTGACGCGGTGCGGTCGTTCGCGCTGGCGCTGGTCGGCGTGGGCGCGGCACTCCTGATCGCACTGGTGCCGTGGCCGGACTTCCCGCGCGCGTCACTGATCTCGTGGGCGGTACTTGCCGGCGGCATCGCCGCGGCGCTCGGCGGAGCGATTCGCAGTGCCGGTCGCGGTGCCCGCCGCTACTGGCTCGCCTGCGGCATCACGACCGGCATCCTGGTGGTGTGGTTCCGATGAGCGCGAAACTCGAATCGCTGTTGCGCCTGATGGCGGTGCAGGCGTCGTATACCTACGAACGGATGGCGGGAATCGGAGTGGGTCACGCGGCGACGCCGCTGCTGCGCGACGTCTTTGCGCAGCGACCCGCGCGCGATCGGCGCGAGGCGATCGCCCGTTCGGCCGACTTCTTCAATTCGCATCCCTACCTGGCCAGCGTCGCCGTCGGAGCGGTCGTGAAGGCAGAACGCGACGGCGTCCCGGGTCCGGTCATTTCGAGGTTGCGCACGGCGTTGTCCGGGCCGCTCGGCGCGCTCGGCGACCAGCTGATCTGGGCCGGATGGGTTCCGACGCTGATCGGCATCGCGCTGATCGCGGCGCACGCCTTCGGGATCTGGGCGATCGTGGCGCTGCTGGTGGTCCACAACATCCTGCGCGTCTGGATCACCGCCTGGGGACTCGAACTCGGTTTGCGTGAGGGACTTGGCGTCGGCGCCGCACTGCAACGCTCTTGGCTGCCGCTCGGCGCGGTCGAGGCGCAGCGAGCCGCGGCGCTTGCGGTCGGCGTGGCGGTGCCGATCGTGGTGGGACGAGTCCTCGCCGCCGCGCCGCCCGCAGCGATCGCGGTCACGGTCGCCGCTGGCCTCGTCGGCGCAACACTGACCATTCTCCCGGCGACGAAGACCCGGGTGACCGGCCTCCGGTTCGGGCTGGCCCTCGTCGCTCTGGCCGTGATCACCGCTGGAGTCCTGCGATGATTGAACGCCCCGCGACGATCGTCAATTCGCTCGGCATGCACGCGCGGCCGGCCGCCCAGGTTGTGCGCCTCGCCGCGAACTATGTCGCAGCAATCGAACTCGAACACGATGGCCAGGTGGTCAACGGCAAGAGTATCATGGGAGTGATGACGCTGGCCGCCGAGTGCGGTGCGGTGGTGCTGGTTCGTGCCGACGGTGCGGATGCCGAAGCGGCGGTGACGGCGCTGCTGGAACTCATTGCGAAGGGATTCGGCGAAGCGTGAGCGAGCGGATGCTACGTGGAGTCGGGGTGTCACCGGGCGTCGCGTTTGCACCGGCGCTGGCCGTGCGCTGGTCGTTTCCGCAAGTCGACGGGCGCACCATTACTCCCGACCAGCTCGATGCCGAGGTCGGGCGCCTGCACCAGGCGGTGCAGGAAGTCGTCAGCCAGCTCTCAATGCTTCGCAACCGGACGCTGGAGCGCGCCGGACCCGACGCCGCCGGCATCTTCGACGCCCAGATCATGATGGCGCAGGACGCCGAGTTCCTCGGTTCGGTCGAGGCGCTGATTCGGAAGAACCTCCTCTCTGCCGAAAGTGCCTACGAGTTCAAGGCGCTGGAACTGCGCAACGCATGGCAGTCCGCGCGGCAATCGTTCCTGCGCGACCGCGTTGCCGACCTCAACGCGATCCAGCTCCGCATGCTCCTCCATCTCGTGGGGCGCACGGCGGATGATGCCTGGCTCGGCGAGATACGCGAGCAGGTCGTTATCGTCGCGCACGAACTGTCGCCGGGCTTGACGGTACAGCTCGATCGCGATCACGTCGCGGGGCTCATCAGTGAGGAAGGGACCCGGACCTCGCACGCGGCGATTCTCGCCCACTCGCTCGGCATTCCGGCGGTGATGGGAGTGTCGGGTGCGCTCGAACAGATCGCCGACGGGGCCAACGTCCTCCTCGATGGGCAGAGTGGCGTCATCCTGATCGATCCCACCGCCGACGAACTCGAGGCGGCCGCATTGCAGGCATCCCGCCGTCACCGGCTCGAACTGCAGCTCGAAGGAATCGCGAACGAACCCGCAATCACGCCGGATGGCGCCAGGATCCGGCTGCAGGGGAATGTCGATCTCCCTGAAGAGGTGGACAGCGCCGCACGATACGGCGCGGAAGGTGTCGGCCTGCTGCGCACCGAGTTTCTGGTGACGGGGCGCACGCATCTCCCCACTGAGGATGAGCAGACGGAGTACTACCGCCGGGTCGGTGCGGCGTTCGCCGGTCACCCGGTGGTGGTGCGCAGCTACGACCTTGGCGGCGACAAGTTCCCCGCCGCGTTCGTGGCGCCGCACGAGCCGAATCCGTTTCTCGGATGGCGGTCAATCCGCGTCTGTCTCGACCGGCCCGAGATTTTCCGGCCGCAGTTGCGGGCGATTCTCCGCGCCGCGGCCGACCGCGACATCCAGCTCATGGTGCCGATGGTGATTTCGCTCGACGAGTTCGCCGCGGCCCGCGCACTGCTCGCCGAGGAGTCGGCATCGCTCGCCGCGGCGGGGATTCGCGCTGCCCGCGAGATTCCGGTTGGCGTCATGATCGAGACACCCGCCGCCGTCATGCTCGCGGCGGACCTGGCGCGGACCGCTGCGTTCGTGTCCGTCGGCACGAACGACCTGACGCAGTACACGCTGGCAGTCGATCGAAGCAATGCCCGGCTCGCGGATCGGTTCACACCGCTGCACCCCGCGGTCGTGAGACAGCTCGCGCATATCCGGCAGGCGACCGCTGCCGCCGGGATCCCGGCGTCGGTCTGTGGGGAGATGGCATCGGATCCCGTGGCTGTCGTACTCCTCGTCGGCCTCGGGTACGACCGGTTCAGCACCGCGCCGCCGGCGATTCCGCTGGTGAAATGGGTGGTGCGCAACCTGCCCGCCGCCGCGGCGCGCGACGCAGCCGAGGGCGCCGTTGCCGCAGCCACCGCCGACGATGTGCAGGCGATCCTTCGCGCGACGCTCGGCCGGTACGTCGACGTGCGTCTCGTCGACCCGTCAACCGCGTTGCCGCGACCTTCTGTGGGCGCTAGCTTGCGCGCGGGGAGCTAGGTCCGATCCACTTCTCACGCAGCAGGACGACGGGTCCATGAAGCATGTCTTCACGTCGGAATCGGTGACCGAAGGGCACCCCGACAAAGTTGCCGATCAGATTTCCGATGGTGTGCTCGACGCGATCCTGGCGCGCGATCCGATGGCGCGCGTTGCGTGCGAAACGATGGTCACGACCGGGATGGCGATCGTTGCCGGCGAAATCACCACGTCGGCCTATGTGCACATCCCCGACATCGTTCGCGACACCATCGAGCGGATCGGTTACACCGACGCGCAATTCGGCTTCGACTATCGCACCTGTGCCGTGATCTCGTCGATCGACCGGCAGTCGGTCGACATCAAGCGGGGCGTCGACGGCGATCCCGACCGACAGGGCGCTGGCGATCAGGGGATGATGTTCGGCTACGCGTCAGACGAGACTCCCGAGTTGATGCCGCTGCCGATCATCCTGTCGCACCGGCTGGCACAACGACTCGCGGCGGTGCGTCGCGGTGAGAACGGCGGCGCGCACTACGGGTGGCTCCGCCCCGATGGCAAGACCCAGGTGTCGATCGAGTACGAAGCCGACCGACCGGTCGGCGTCCGTACCGTGGTCCTGTCGACCCAGCATGATGAGAAGGTGGGCACGAAGACGCTGACGCACGCGACGATCAAGGAAGCGATGATCGAAGACGTGATCCGTCCCGTGCTCGAGGATTTCGACCTTGATCACGATCGCGCAAAGTTCCACGTCAATCCGACCGGTCGCTTCGTGATCGGCGGCCCGCATGGCGACGCCGGTCTCACTGGCCGCAAGATCATCGTTGACACATACGGCGGGATGGCACGGCATGGTGGCGGGGCATTCAGCGGCAAGGATCCGACCAAAGTCGACCGCTCCGCCGCCTACGCGTTGCGCCATGTGGCGAAGAATCTCGTTGCCGCCAAGCTCGCCCGGCGCTGCGAGGTGCAGGCTGCCTATGCGATCGGCGTGGCGCGACCGGTCTCCGTCTTCGTCGACACGTTCGGCACCGGCAAGGTCCCCGACCGCGAGCTCGAGCGTGCCGTGCAGGAAGTCTTCGACCTGCGACCCGGCCACCTGATCAACAATCTCAACCTGCGCCAGCCGATCTACTCGGCGACAGCGACGTACGGCCACTTCGGCCGCGAGCCGCGCAGGACAACCTATGTCGACCGGGATCTGCCGCCCCAGAAGGTGGATGGCTTCACCTGGGAACGCACCGACCGTACCGGCGAACTGAAGACCGCAGTTCGCGCCTGAGGAGATGATGACGAGTATTTCGATCGACGCACCGCACGATGTGCGCGACCTCGCGCTGGCTGACGAAGGACGACGCCGGACCGAGTGGGCCGAACGGTCGATGCCGGTGCTCCGGCAGATCCGCGAGCGATTTGCCCGCGAGAAGCCGCTGGCCGGGCGCCGTATCTCGTGCTGCCTGCACGTGACCACCGAGACGGCGAACCTGATGCAGACGCTGCGTGCGGCGGGAGCGGAGATCGCGCTCTGCGCCTCCAACCCGCTGTCGACGCAGGACGACGTGGCGGCGCATCTGGTGCGCGATCACGGCGTGCACGTCTATGCCATCAAGGGCGAGGATCACGAGACCTACTACACGCACATCGCGCAGGCGCTGGCGTTCGGTCCCGACCTGACCCAGGACGATGGTGCCGACCTGGTCGGGTCGCTCCACATGATCAAGCTCGGACGTCTCGATGATCTCGCCGGGCCGATCCGCACGATGGTCGAGTCATTGTCGGCGGACGAACGCCGCGCCATCGTCGGGCGGGTGACCGGCTCGACCGAGGAGACGACGACCGGCGTCATCCGCCTCAAGGCAATGGCCCGAGAAGGGATCCTCGCGTTCCCGGTTGTTGCGGTCAACGATTCGCGCACCAAGCACATGTTCGACAATCGCTACGGCACCGGCCAGTCAACGCTCGACGGCATCGTTCGCGCAACCAACGTGCTGGTGGCGGGGAGCACGTTCGTCGTCGCCGGGTATGGCTGGTGCGGGCGCGGTCTGGCGATGCGGGCTCGCGGCGCCGGGGCGCACGTCATCGTCACCGAAATCGATCCGGTCTCGGCGCTCGAAGCGCGGATGGACGGCTTCGAAGTCATGCCGATGGACGTTGCCGCGTCGCGCGGCGATGTCTTCTGCACACTGACCGGTAACCTGCATGTGATTCGCGCGGAGCATTTCCGCCGGATGAAGGACGGGGCAATCGTCTGCAATTCCGGGCATTTCAACGTCGAGCTCGATCTCGACGCGCTCGGCGCGATGGCCTCATCCCGGCGTGAGGTGCGGCAGTTCGTCGACGAATTTCTCGTCGACGGGAAGCGGATCCTCGTCCTCGGCGAGGGACGGCTGATCAATCTCGCCGCCGCGGAAGGACATCCAGCGTCGGTGATGGACATGTCGTTCGCCAACCAGGCGCTTGCCGCCGAGTATCTCGTCACGCAGCAGGGGAAGCTCGACAGCCAGGTGCACCGCCTGCCGGTGGCGGTCGATGCCGAGATCGCGAAGCTCAAGCTCGCCGCGATGGGAACGAGCATCGATACGCTCACGGCCGAGCAGACCAACTACCTCGCGAGCTGGGACGCTGGTACCTGACGCCATTGTTCTCGCGACGCTGATCGCGACATCTGCCCCGCTGCCCAGACCGGTCCGGGTAGCGGGGCATGTCGTTCGTGTGGTCGGGCACGACACCGTCGGAGTGCCTGGCGTCCGGGTTGTGCTGCATCGCGTGACGGTCTCGGCGCCGGGCCCCGTCGATTCGACGATGAGCGACTCCCACGGATCATTTTCGTTTCGCGTCGAACCCGATACGGCGTCGGCGTATCTCGCCAGTGTCCGATGGGAGTCGATCGAGTACTTCTCGCAGCCGTTCCCGCTGGATGGGACCGGCGATGATTCGTCGGCCGTTGTCGTGGTGGCAGATACGTCGCAGGCGGCGCCGGTGTCGCTCGCCGCGCGGCACCTGATCGTGTCGAATGTCGGCACTGAAGGGACCCGCGACGTCGTCGACCTGTACGTGCTGAACAACCCCAGCGCGCTGACCCGTGTCGCACGTGATACGCTGCACTTCACCTGGTTCACCAGGATCCCGTCGTACGTTGTCAACATCCACGGCGGGAATTCCGCCTTCGCGATTGAATCCTTGCGCATGACCGGCGATACGGTGGCACTCTACGCCGCGATTCCACCAGGTCAGCACGACGTGGAACTCGACTACCAGATACCGCCCAACGCGCACCGGGTGGAATTTCCCGTGACGGCCGACGCCCCGCTCTCGAACATCATCACTCCCGATCGGTCGATGCGCGTGCAGGGCGCGTTCGCCCGATCCGACACGGTGATCGACAAGAAGCCGTACGCCCGGTGGGAAGGGAAGATGTCGCGCGGTCAGCCAGTTGTGCTGCGGCTCGGTGCCGACCCACCACCGTCATGGATCGTTGTCGTATTGGTGGCGGCGATGGGATTCGTGCTGATCGGCGTGACGGTACACACGGTGACAGGGCCGGAGCGACGTGCCTTGCATCGGTCGTGACCGGACGGTAGGTTCGTCGCCACAACTGTCGGACCACTGCGAATGGGGACGCTCGGAAGTCCGGTGCAAGACCGGCGCGGCCCCGCCACTGTAACGGGCAGCAGCAGATCGGCCGCTCACCACGCCACTGGGATCAGACCCGGGAAGGCGAGCGGACCAGCCCGAAGCCAGGAGACCTCTCCGTTCGCGCCACCAGCAATCCCTCGGGGGAGGGAACGGTGGCGCGGTCGTGTCGAATTGTCGCCATCGGCGGCGTTCTCCCGTCCTCGCCCATCTCGCCTCCAGGAGATGGGCGATTTTTCATGGCGGGACCTGGTACATCGCGCGCTCGACTGGCACTGCCGATCCTGCTGATCGCCGCAGCGATCGCGGCCGTGCTGGGCGTGATGCTCGGTGCGGTACCGCTCTCGCCGATGGCCATCCTGAACGCCATCCGCCACGCCGACGCGCCTGACGCGTCGATCGTGCGCGACCTCCGGTTGCCGCGCGTTGCGCTGGCGTTCGTCGTCGGTGGCAGTCTCTCGGTTGCCGGGGCGTCCTTGCAGGCGCTGCTGCGCAATCCGCTGGCGGAGCCGTGGCTCCTGGGATTGTCGGGCGGCGCGTCGCTCGGCGCGGTCGTTGCCGTGGCAATCGGCTTGCCGCCGGGATGGAGCGTGGCGGCGTGCGCCACGATCGGCGCCCTCGCGGCGATCGCGCTGGTCTATCGCATCAGCGTCGTCGCCGGCCGCCGGCTCGATCCGCGGATACTTCTCCTCGCCGGCGTCGTGGTCGGTGCATTCACTGCCGCGGTGACGTCGGCGCTGCTGGTGATCGCTGATCCATTCACCTTCCACTCGGCCACGGTCTGGCTCTTCGGGGGATTCGGCCGGTCGAGCTGGTCGCTCCTCTCCCATTTCGTGCTGGTCGCGATCCCGGCACTCCTTCTCATCGGCTGGCTGGCGCGACCGCTCGATCTGCTCGCCTTGGGAGACGAAACCGCCGCGACGCTCGGCGTCGGCGTCGAGGGGACGCGCCGACTGGTGATCATCGCCGCGTCAGTGCTCACGGCGGCAACGGTGACCGCGGCGGGGGTGATCGGATTCGTCGGACTCGTCGTGCCACACGCGCTGCGCGGAATCGTCGGCCCGATCCATCGGTCGCTCCTTCCGGCGGCGTTCGTGGCCGGCGGCGTCTTCACGATCCTCGCCGACATGGCGGCGCGGACCATCCTTCGGCCGGTCGAAATCCCGGTCGGCGTCATCACGGCGCTGGTCGGCGTACCGGTCTTTGCGGTGTTGCTGCGGCGGAATCTGCGATGATCCTCGCCGGGCGCCATCTCACCGTCGACTTCCCGGTCGCGCGCGGCGCGAAGCCACACCGCGCCCTCGACGACGTGTCGTTCTCCGTCGCCAGTGGCGAGCTCGTCGCCGTCGTCGGTCCAAATGGCAGCGGCAAGACGTCGCTGCTGCGCACGCTGCTGGGGCTGATCACGCCGACGAGCGGCGATGTCACGCTCGGATCTCGCGCCATCGCTGCGTGGAGCCGGCGGGAACTCGCCGAAACGATCGGTGCGTTGCCGCAGCGCGAAGCACCGGCGTTCCCGCTGACGGTGCGTGAAGCGGTGTTGATGGGGCGCTGGGCCGCGCTCGGTCCGGTTGCGCCGATCACCACCGCAGACCACGCCGTGATCACGGAGGCGCTGGGTCGCTGCGACATCGCCGGCTTCGAAGAGCGGGGGATCGATACGCTCTCGGGCGGCGAGTGGCAACGGGTGCGACTGGCGCGGGCGCTGGCGGCGACACCGCAACTCCTCCTTCTCGATGAACCGACCGCCGCGCTCGACGTCGGACACGAAATGGAATTGCTCGAACTTCTCCGCCGCCTCGTTCGCGACGGTCTCGGCGTCCTCGTCATCACCCATCAGCTCAATCTCGCCGCGCGTTACGCCGACCGGATCGTGCTCCTCGACCGCGGCCGTGCGGTCGCCGATGGGGTACCGGCGAATGTGCTCACCGCCGCCGCCGTCTCCGCGGCGTTTCAGTGGCCGGTCGCCGTCACGCAGTGGCGCGACGGATCGCCGCAAGTGGTCCCCCTCAGAAAAGACGAAATCCCATGACCCGTTCTTCCCATTTCTCGCGGAGTGGCATGATGCCGTATCGACGTTCACCGATCGCCGGCGGCGGCGGGATTCATCGGGTGGCCCGCGTCGCCGTGCTCGCGGTGGCGCTGATCGTCTCGGTGCCGACGATCGCGCTCGCTCAGGTGCCTGACACCGCGCGCGTCCAGGATCTCGTTGTCACCGCAACGAGATTGCCGACGCCGGCGTCGGAAGTACCAGCCGGCACGACCGTCATCAGCGGTGACGACCTGCGCGAACGTGGTGTCCATTTCGTGCTCGATGCGCTGCGCGATGTTCCGGGAATGTCGATCGTCCAGACCGGATCGTACGGCGCCGTGACGTCGTTGTTCCTGCGCGGAGGCGAAAGTGATTACGTGAAGGTGCTCCTCGACGGCGTGCCGCTGAATCTTCCCGGAGGGAGCATCAACTTCGCCAACCTCACGACCGAAGACCTCGACCGGATCGAGATCGTCCGCGGACCTGCCAGCGTACTGTACGGCGCTGACGCAATGAGCGGCGTCGTGCAGCTCTTCACCCGTAGCGCGGGAGCGCGATCGAGCGTCGAGGTCACCGGCCGGGGCGGAAGCCGCGGAACCAGCGATCTCAGCGGCCACGGCGACATCGCGAGCGGACGGTTTTCCATGAGCGCGACCGGTGGCCGGTTTGGTAGCGACGGGACTTTTCCGTTCAACAGTGACTATCGCAACGCGATGGGCACGTTGCACGCGGGATATGATGCGGGCGCCGCCGGCCGCATCGGCGTCAGCGCACGGTACGACGATGCACTGATCCATTTCCCGACCGACGGGAGCGGCAACGCCGTAGATCACAACCAGTTTTCCGCCGAGAAGAGTTTCGCCGGCGGGCTCGCGGCCGACCGGAGGGTCGGCGCGATCGGACTGCACTTTGAAGGGTATGCCTCGCGGCTGAATGAGGGGTATACCAATCGCGCCGATTCGCCGGCAGATACCAATGGCTTCGACTTCATCGAAGACCGCGACGGGATTACCTGGCGGAAGGGTGTCGGCGCACGCGTCGACTGGCACGCTGCCAGCGGCACGGTCGCGACGGCTGGCGCGGGGATCGAACGCGAGAGCGACGACGAGCATGACGTCGGGACGTCGAATTTCGGTTTCGGATCTGAAACCGACACTTCGAGCTCCGACAACAACCGCACCACCCGCGACGGCTATCTCCAATTGCTATCCAATCCCGGGCATCTCTCGCTCCAGCTCGGTGGGCGTGTCGACGACAACTCGGCGTTCGGAGCCTTCGGCACCTGGCGCGGGGGCCTTGCGTGGCATCTGTCGCCGTCGAGTCGCGTCTGGGCTGCCGCCGGCACTGCCTTCAAGGCGCCGACTTTCTCGGAACTCTTCGCCCAGAGCGCCTTCGAGGTCGGCAACCCGGATCTCAAGCCGGAGCGGAGCCGCAACGGCGAAGTCGGCGCGGAAACAGCGTTCGCCGATCGCCGCGTACGGCTCGGGGCGACGGCGTTCTGGCAGACCTTTCACGACCTGATCCAGTTCGTCAACGCAGCCCCGGGCGACCCGAATTACACCAACCTCGGCGGTGCGAGCAGCCGAGGAGTGGAATTGACCGCGTCAGCGGTCGCGGGAGCCGGATTATTGCTCAGCGCCCACTGGACTTTCCTGCATACCGAGGTCACTGATACCGGTGCCGCGTCGTCGATTTCATTCCAGCAGGGCGGCTCGCTGACTCGGCGGGCAGCGTCGGTCGGCGGTGGAACCTTGGCCTATCGGTGGCGCGGCGTGACTATCGAAGGAACAGCGCTCCACGTGGGCGCCAGGGACGACATTGATTTCTCGGGCGCCACCGCCGTCCGGGTTACTTTAAAGCCCTACACCACGTTCGATTTTGCCCTCGATCTGCCGGTCTTCGGGTCGGCTGACAGGTCTCCCGGTCTCGACCTGACGGTTCGCGGTGAGAACGTGTTCGATGCCAGCTATCAGCAGGTCGTCGGGTTCCCGGGTCGCGGTCGCACTCTCCTCGCCGGGGGGCGCCTGCGATACTGAGGGCAACAGGAAGAGGAGGCGCGGTGCCGCGTTTGGGGGTGTGGGGAGCGATCGTCGTGGGATTCATCGCGGCGGCGTGTGCGTCGACGATCGGCCCGGTGACGCCGCCCGTCGAGGTCCTCGTTGTCCTCGACAGTGCCGATGACACGCTCCGCATCATCCCCGTCGACAGCACCGAGGTGGTGCACCACCTGATCCTCACGCCCCGAACGTCCAAGGTGACGGCGCTGGCACTGCGTGGACAGATCGCAGCCATCAGCGACAGTGACGACGTGATGCTCATCGACCTCGGCAGCCATCACGCCGCCTGCGCCGACGGACGTCCCGTTCCGCTCAACGCCAACGGAGTCATCGGCGCGCTGGCGTTCGGCGATGACGGTCAGGGATACGCGTCGACTCCCTCGACCGACAGCGTGAGCCGATTCCTTCCGCCTCCGGTCTGCGGCGCGGGGACCGGCTCGGTCCCGGGAACGCCACAGGGCTTTGGACTCGCGCGCGGCAAGGTCTTCGTCGTCGTCGCCAACCGCCACGGCTGTCCCCTCGGGCCGATCGGCTGTCCCGACGCGCCGAGCTGGCTCACGACCGAGCCGGGATTGCGAGACTCCGTTCCGCTTCTCGGTCCCGGCGATGCGCGGAGTGGTGTGTTCGCGTCAGACGGGTCGCTTTACATCGTCAGTGCCGGCGACGGGTCGTCGGATGGAATCCTCTCGCAGATCGATCCCTTGCAGCCGGGGAATATCAATTCGTACGGCGGGTTCGGTCATCTCCCGCAGTACGTCGCGACCGACGGCGCGGACCATGTCTACGTCGCGTCGCCGATCGACGGACTGATGGTCTTCAACGTGCGAACTCATCAGGTCGACCGCGGGGTGAGCGCCGCCGTGCCGCTCAACGGCGCGGCACACGGGCTCGCTACCGACGACTTCGGCAGGATCTACGCGCTCACGGCGGGGAGCTGTACGGCCACCGGCGCACGCGGCACCGTGCAGATTCTCGGTCAGGATCTCGTGGCCCGGCATCCGGTCACCGTGGGCCGCTGTCCGATCGCCATCGGCGTCACCGAGATTCCTGCCGCACTTTACCATTTCGACAACTGATCCGTGGCGGGCCTGCCGCAGCTCACTCCCGCGATCGTCCTCGGGTCGGTGCGCTATGGCGAGACATCCCGGATCGCCCGACTCCTCACCCGCGACCTCGGTATGGTGAGCGGCATTGCGAAGGGGGCGCTCAGGCCGAAGAGCCGCTTCGGCGCCGCGCTGCAACTGCTGAGTGAGGGGCACGCCCACCTGATTGCGTCGCGGGCAAGCGACCTGTACACCCTGGCAGCGTTCGACCTGATCGCCACGCACCGCGGTCTCGCCTCCCATCTCGAACGATTTGGCGCGGCGTCGGCGCTGGCAGAGATCGCCATGCATTTCGTTCCGCCGGTTCCCAACGCCGAATTGTATGACCACGTTCTCGACGACGTGCGGCTCCTCGAAGCGGTGCCCCCGGAGGCGATCGCGGTCGTCGCGTTGCGGGCGATCTGGCGGCTGATTGCCGAGCTCGGCATCGGACCGTCGGTGGTCGCTTGCGCCCGTGACGGCGCTGCGCTTCCAGCACGGGGTGGTGCGGCGTTCTCCCTGCGCGATGGTGGCTTCCTGTGCGATGCATGTGCCGCCACAGGCGCCACGACGCGGCTCGAATCCTCCGATCGTCACGACCTAGTGTCGCTCCTCACTGCCGACGCGGAACTCCCCTTTCTCGATGACCGGCGGACCGCCGCGCACAAGCGGCTCCTCCTTCGATGGGTTCGCGAGCATCTCGGGGACAGTGTCATGCCGGCGCTCGCCGCTTGGTGCGCCAGGTGAATACCGGCACCGCTACCTCGGCAGGACCCGCGGCGTTGCCGCTTGACACGGTGGACCGGCGACCCGCATGTTGCCGGAGGATTCCGTCATCTGCGGAGGTTGGTTCGATCCACGATTTGTCAGCCTGAAGGAGCGTCCATGCGCCGGTTTGTCGGGCCGGGGCTCGGGATGCTGCTCGGATGGATCGTGGCGTTGCCAGCCGCTGGTCAGGGCGCATCGGCGCCGCCCGCGATCACCTTGTCCGAACCACGTCCCAATCCCGTCCTCCCGGCGGCGCTCGTCCCGTTCTCCGTCTCGTCGGATCTGTGCCGTCGAGGGCATACCCCTCGAGTCGCGTTGCGAGTCTACAACGTCTTCGCGCAACCGGTGGCCAAGCTGAGCCTCCGCGACCGTCGTGCGGTCCCGCTGGACAGCATCCCGATGAAATGCGGGGACTATGTGGCGGTCTGGGACGGTACCGTCGATGGTGGCACGCGAGTCGCCTCGCCCGGCATCTACTACATGGTGCTCGGTGTCGATGGAAGGACCGCGGCCAGGAAGGTCATCATCACTTCACCGTGAGGGACGCCCAGGCGCCCCTCTTGGCGCTGCCGTTACCAGGGAAGAGTGCCGACGCGGACCCGCCCCCTGCCGATGCGTCGATCGAGGGAGGCAATCCCGGCGCCGCTCAGAGCCAGCACAGCAGAGGCCGCGCAGAAGATGAGCGGCAACTCCACCGATCCCGGGCCGACCAATCCGTGCGTGATGTGTACCGCGAAAATCGCGACGAGCATCTCGACGGCGAAGAGGAGACCGAGAATCCTGGTAAACAAGCCAAGGACCAGGGCTGCGCCGCCCAACAACTCCAGGAAGGTCACGAAGATTGCCGCCACGCCGGGGAAAGGAATGTGGTATTTCATGAACCCGACCTGCATTTCAGGGAGACCGATCGTGACGAGCTTCTGATAGCCGTGGGCAAAGAACAGCACTCCGAGCGTCACGCGGAGTATCAGCAATCCCGTTCCAGTCCGTGGCCCCCGCAGATCCGGCATCGCGCCCTCCGATACTGACCATAGCAGGGACGACCCACCGGCGGGATCGGCGCACGCCACACCGGCGGCCGCGCCCCGCTCGCGCGATCGGGCGGGCGTCGCCATCTTGTACGCCGGAGGAACCTCATGCTGCGACCCGATCGTCTCACGCTGAAGGCACGCGAAGCGGTGCAGGCCGCGCTCGAGCAAGGGCGCACCCGCGGGAATCCCGTGGTCAACGACGCGCACCTGCTCTCGGCCCTGCTCGGACAGGATGAGGGGATTGTCCAGTCGCTCCTCGCGAAGGCGGGGGTCTCGATCCCGCGGCTCTCCAATCGAGTCGAATCGGAGATCGCCACCTTCCCATCCCAGCGCGGCGGCGTCGATGTCACCCCGACGCTCGATCGAACCCTTTCCAAGGTCTTCGAGCGCGCCGAAGCGACCGCCAAGGAACTCGGCGACGCGTACGTGTCGACCGAACATCTCCTCCTCGCCCTCGCCGAAACCAAGGGGACGTCGGCCCGGCAGCTGTTCGAAGCAGAGGGGCTGACCGCCAAGGAACTCCGGACTGCCCTGGACGAAGTCCGCGGCTCGCACCGTGTCACGACCGACACGCCGGAGGAGCAGTACCAATCGCTCGCGCGATTCACGCGCAACCTCACCGACCAGGCGCGAAGCGGCAAACTCGATCCGGTGATCGGCCGGGACGAGGAAGTTCGTCGCGTCATGCAGGTGCTCTCGCGCCGCACCAAGAACAATCCGGTGCTGATCGGGGAACCCGGCGTCGGCAAGACCGCGATCGTCGAGGGACTGGCGCAGCGCATCGTCAACGGCGATGTCCCCGACTCGCTCCGCGGCAAGGAAATCATCGCACTCGACATCGGCCAGTTGCTCGCCGGCGCCAAGTATCGCGGCGAGTTCGAGGAGCGGCTCAAGTCGGTGGTGAAGGAACTCACCGACGCCGCGGGTCGCTACGTCGTCTTCATCGACGAACTGCACACGCTGGTCGGTGCGGGGAAGGCCGAGGGCGCGGTCGACGCATCGAACCTGCTCAAACCGGCGCTTGCCCGCGGTGAACTGCATGTGGTCGGCGCCACGACCCTCGACGAGTACCGGCAGAACATCGAGAAGGATGCCGCGCTCGAACGGCGCTTCCAGCCGGTCTACGTCGGCGAACCGACCGTCGAGGACACCATCGCGATCCTGCGCGGCCTCAAGGAGAAGTACGAAGTCCACCACGGCGTGCGCATCACGGACAACGCGCTGGTGTCGGCGGCAACGCTCTCGAACCGCTATATCGGCGACCGCTTCCTTCCGGACAAGGCGATCGACCTGGTCGACGAGGCGGCGTCGCGGATCCGGATGGAGATCGACTCCCTCCCGCAGGAGATCGACGAGGTCGAGCGCCGCATCCTGCAGCTCGAGATCGAACGGCAGTCGCTGGTCCGCGACAAGGACAAGGCATCGGTCCAGCGGCGCAAGGCACTGGAGCAGGAGATCGCCGAGCTCAAGGAGAAGAGCGCCGGAATGAAGGCGCGGTGGCAATCGGAGAAGCAGGCGATCGAGGGGATCCAGAAGCGGAAGGCGCAGGTCGAGGCGATGCGCGCCGAAATCGACCAGGCAACGCGCGCCGGCGACCTGCAGAAGGCCGCCGAACTTCGATACGGCAAGATCCCTGAACTGGAACGCGAGCTTGCCGGCGAAGAACAGAAGCTCAACGAGGCGCAGAAATCGTCCAAGTACCTCCGCGAGGAAGTCGGGTCGGAAGACATCGCGAATGTGGTGGCGAAGTGGACCGGGATTCCGGTCAGCAAGATGCTCGAGTCCGATCGCGAGCGCCTCACGCGGCTCGAAGCCGAACTCGGCCGCCGCGTGGTCGGCCAGCCGGAAGCGATCACGGCGGTGGCCAACGCGGTACGCCGCGCCCGCGCCGGGCTGCAGGACGTCGGCAAGCCGACCGGCTCCTTCATCTTCCTCGGTCCCACCGGAGTCGGCAAGACCGAGACGGCGCGCGCGTTGGCGGAATTCCTTTTCGACGATGAGCGCGCGATGGTGCGCCTCGACATGTCGGAGTACATGGAGAAGCATGCCGTCGCCAGGATGATCGGCGCGCCGCCGGGGTACGTCGGCTACGAAGAGGGTGGGCAGCTCACCGAAGCGGTGCGCCGTCGCCCCTACTGCGTGATCCTCTTCGATGAAATCGAGAAGGCGCACCCCGACGTCTTCAACCTGCTGCTGCAGGTCCTCGACGATGGCCGCCTCACCGATTCGCAGGGGCGGGCGGTCGACTTCCGCAATACCGTGATCATCATGACCAGCAACATCGGGTCGCGGTACATTCTCGAGACGAAGAGCATTGCGCCGGATGCATGGCCGGAGGTCGAAGCGAAGGTCCTCGCCGACCTGCGTGCGCATTTCCGCCCCGAGTTCCTCAATCGCGTCGACGATATCGTCGTCTTCCGGCCGCTGTCGCGCGAGGATCTCGATCACATCGTCGCCCTGCAGCTCGCCAGGCTGCGCGCCCTCGTGGCGGCGCGGGGACTGGTCCTCGACGTTGCGCCGGAGGCGATGACCTGGCTTGCGGAGGCCGGTTACGATCCGCTGTACGGCGCCCGGCCGCTCAAGCGCGTGATCCAGCGGGAATTGCAGAACCCGATCGCGCTGCAGCTGCTGGAAGGGAAATACAACGAGGGCGACACGATTCACGTTGCCGTCAATGGTGGCCAGCTCGAGTTCGCCCACTAGCGCGATGCGTGGCCCGCAGCCGGCACCAGGAGATGTCGCGGGGATGCGGCTGGCGCTCGACCAGGCAGGGCAGGCGATGACCGTTGGCGAAGTGCCGATCGGTGCCGTGGTGATGCGGGAGGGAGTGGTTCTCGCCGCGGCGCACAACGCGACCGTTGCACTGCGCGATCCGACGGCGCACGCCGAACTCCTCGCCCTCCGCCAGGCGCTCGCCACGGCCGGAAGCGACCGCCTCACCGGCGCCACGCTGTACATCACGCTGGAGCCGTGCGCGCAATGCGCCGGCGCAATCGTCCTCGCCAAGGTCGGCCGCGTCGTCTTCGGTGCCTGGGACGACAAGGCGGGGATGGCGGGATCGATTCACGATCTCCTCCGCCACCCCCGCCTCAATCATCGCCCCGAAGTCGTCGGCGGCGTCCTCGCCGACGAGTGCGCCGACCTCCTCAGGTCATTCTTCGAAGCCCGCCGGTGATTTGATTCTGCTTGTCAGGGCGCCGTTCGTCCCAGCGTGTCATACAGCGGGGCGGCGCGAGTCACCGTGCTCGCCGGGTTGGATACCGTCATCGCCATCACCCGGACCCTGTCGTTGTCGGGGAGCGTGATCGTCTTCGTCCCCGCCGGGATATCGATCGGATAGGCGAAGAGATACGAGTACGAGTAGAACTGATTGGCGCCGGCCGCGTCGTGGTGGTGCGACGCGAACCAGGCGATGTCGGCCGGCTTGATGAATCCCGGATTGAGATGATCCATCGCGTCGATCATCCGCGGTCCCTGGTTGCCGCGACCGCGACCGCGCGGAACCTTCGACGTGTCGCCGCCGGCCTTGAGGACGGAGTCGATGCGCACCCGGCGCACCGAATCGGCGCGTCGTTGCCCCGCGGCCTGGGCAGCGAGTTGCTGCGGCGTCGGTGGCGGCCCCGGAATCCGCTTCATCGTGCGATAGTCCCACTGTCCGATGTAGCCGCCCCAATCCTCGATATCGAACGTCCGGCTCAGGTTGCCAGCGCGGAATGTCGCCGTCTGGTCGCCGTCGTCCGATGCCGCGAGGATGTACACCCGCGTCCAATTCCCCGCGGGGAGAGAAATCGTCTGTCCCTTCGCCGTGACGGCATCGAGGGAGCCGGCACCGGCAGTCGGGCCCAGGTGGAAGCGCACGCCGTCATAGTCGAGTGACGCCGGAAGCATCTCCGCCGGCAGCGCGCTTCCGTCTGCGGCAAATCCACCGACCGAGTGCTGCGCGTCGCGCGACGTCACCGATCGGTCATAGGTCAGTGCTACCGGCGCCGAGCGTTGCGGCACGATGCGGATTGGTGCCGGCGCAACGGTGACGGCGAATGACCGGATCGCGAATGGCTTGATCGATGTCACCAGCGCCCCGCCGCGCACCGTCGCCGCACCGAGCGGCTGTTCCTGGCCGTTCACTTCGCGGGCGGCAGTGACTGGTCCCGCGAACGAAAGCTGCACGTTCGAATGAGCCTTCCCGTCGAGCTCGACGATCCGCACGATGAGCTCGTTGCTTGCTTCGGCCTTCTTGAGCGCCATGACCCGGACCCGCGGGTCGCTGACCTTGAGCAGCGAGAGCTCGCTGCCTGCGCGGCCCGCATGCTTCGTGGTGGCAAACGCCATCATCGGCGTGTTGAGCCGCCATCCTTGCCAATCGGTCTGTCCCGCGCGGAAGTCGCCACTGTGGCCGGCGATCCCGTACCGGAACTCGTGGTGTCCGAAATCCTGTGACGCCTGGTCGGTGTACCCGCCGCGCGATCCGGGAGTCCGGATCAGCGTCAGCCGGATGGTGTTGTCGTTGAGCTTGTCGGATCCATTCTTGTCGTCGGTGAGGATGGTCGTGCCGAACGACCCGCTCTTGTCGGTGAGGTCGATCCACTGATGCGACGGGACCTCGAACTTCCGGTCGTATTCGTTGCCGCGCTTCATCGTTCCGACATCCCAGTTGTACGTGGCAGCGCTGTCGGTTGCGGTGAACGGGAAGGTCGCCTTGAGCGCAGTTGCCGGCATCCGCCAGTCGATCACGTTGGCCACTTCGACCCGGTTGCCCGCGTCGCCCGCTCCCAGCGAAACCGTCTGTTCGAAGTGCGACGAGTCGACGCTCCGATCGATCGTGATCGCGACGCGGGCCGGACCGCGTTCGGTCACGCGGATCGTTGCTGGACCGGAGACGTACCCGCGCGGCGCCGCCTGTTCGTCGGCAAAATCCATGTTCCACGCCGGCCACTGTGCCGGATCATCGTGCAGCAGCGCCAGACGGATCGGCGCCGAGAGAAGTTCGCGGTTGACCGTCTTGTCGAACACCGACGCGATATCGCCGTTGTCGTCGATCCGCACCTTGTACCGGGCATTCTCGAGCGAACGATCGTCGACGTGGAGCTCGGTCGGCGGTGCCGCAGCTGTCGCCGCGGTGTTGACGCCGTAGATCGCAAAGCCGACCGACGGGACGTGGGCGATGAATGTGACCGTCGCCGACGTGTCGGTGTGCGAGACGAGATCGGCGGGAACCACGGTGCCCCGTTGATCGTGCACCACGACTCCAGTCGCGTTGCCAGTCGCCGGCACAGTCGCCGTCACCAGGTCCGTCCGCGCGATGTTGAGCGGGTTGTACACCACCACCGGCGTTCCGGCGACCTGGGTATTCAGCGCCGATGCCACCGAGCTCGTTCCGCTGGTGATGACATCGGCCAGGGTATTCATCGCGATCACGTCATCGTTCCAGGCGAACTCATATGCTTTCGGCGTCGCGGTCCCCGCTGCGATGTCGTGGAAGTGGTCACCGAGCATCAACGTCCAGGCGTTGTCGAGCCGCGCCGCCGGATACGCCGGCCCGCCCAGCCACTGCGCGGCGATCGATGCCTTCTCGGCCGCATCCGCGAGGATCTCGTTCTGACGGATCCAGCGCTTCTGGTATGCTTCGGAAGTGAGCGAACCAGCGGAGTGGTTCTGCAGCTCCATCTCGCCGGAGTAGCGCGGCAACTTCGCGATCTCTGTCGGCGTGAGGTCAAGGAAGAACTGGTCGGCGCGCGAGGAGATCACCTTGATCGGACCGGCCGTGTCCTGGACCGAGCGCTGGATCCACATCACCGAGCTGTCCGTCGGCGAGCCGCCGACGTCACCGGTGCCGTAGTAGTGGTAGTCGGCCATGATGCCGAGCTTCGCCTTGTCCTCGTTGAGGCGTGCCAGAAATGTCTGGGCCTGCGCGCCGCGTCCGGTGGGACGGTTGTCGAGGGCAGTTGCCGTGGCGAGATCGTCGTGGACACTCCCGCTGTACGTCCCGGGGTTGAGTGCCGCAACGACGCTGCTCCCATCGGGTCCCACCCACACGCCGACGTTGAACGGAATCCCCTGACCGTTCTCGCCGAACGGCGTGGTCGGTTGGTCGGGGACCGATGAGCCCCATACCAGCTTCTGCGTCGAGAAGCCCTTGAGTCCGGCGTGGGCCAGCAATTCGGGAAGCGACCACGGGAATCCGAAGCAGTCCGGGAGCATGAACTCCTTGCTGGTGACGCCGAACTCCTTCTGGAAGTACTCGTTGCCGTAGAGGAATTGCCGAAGGATCGCTTCTGCCGAGGGTGCGTTGACATCGCCCTCTTCCATCGACGACCCGGCGGGGAACCAGCGCCCGGCCTTGATGTACGCCGCCATCTTCGCGTAGTCCTGCGGCCAGTACTCCTTCATCAGCCGATAGCGATTGGCGCCGCTGAAGTTGAACACGTACGCCGGATACTTCTCGAAGAGGGCGAAGTTGTCGTGCATCGTATTGGGGAGATATTCCGAGATGACCTGCGGATACTCCCAGCGCCACTCGGTGTCGAGATGCGCGTATCCCACCGTGTAGAGCGTCGGCTGGGTGGTCAGATCGCGATGCGTCCTGGTGGCATCGGTCGAGGCACGGTGCGGCGGGTGCGCCGTCGTGGCCTGGCCGGCGAGCGGGGGCGCGCCGAGGACGGTGGCGGCCAACAGTGCGACGTGGCGGACGGCATTCCGCAGGGCAGGCATCGGCAGGCTATCCTTCTCTGGTTCGAGTCAACATCCGACGGCGTGGCGGTCCATTCGCCGCTTCACTTCAACCGTGAACTCCTTCATGCGCACTCACGGCGTTCCTCTTCGGGCGATCACTTTGTTGAGCACGGCGCTCGTCGCGGCGTGTCACTCCGGCAAGCCGGCAACGAAAACGATCGGCGTCACGCTCCTGACGCAGCAGGATGAATTCTACCGGCAGCTGAAGGAGGGGTTGCAGAAGGCAGCCGACGCGCACGGCTACAAGCTCATCGTCACATCCGGCGATTTCGACCTCGCCAAGCAGCAATCGCAGATCGACAACTTCATCGTGCAACATGTTGACGCCATCGTGGTTTGTCCAGTCGATACGCGAGGGATCGGCCCCGCGATCGCCAAGGCCAACGCCGCCGGCATTCCGGTCTTCACTGCCGATATCGCGGCCGAAGGCGGGCAGGTCGTGTCGCACATCGCGTCGGACAATGTCGCCGGAGGGCGCCTCGCCGCCGACTTTCTCGCTCACACCATCGGCGAGAAGGGCGACGTCGGCATCGTGACCGAGCCGGAAGTGCAATCGACGATCGACCGGCAGGCCGGGTTTACCGACGAGCTGCAGAAATACCCCGGCATTCATCTCGTCGCCTCGCTCAGCGGTGAAGGGAAGCGCGACCGCTCGCTCAAGGCTGCCGACGACATGCTGCAGGCGCATCCGGGACTTGCCGGAGTCTTCGCCATCAACGACGAATCGGCGCTGGGCGTCCTCTCCAGCGCCCAGTCGCATCACAACGACAAGCTGGCGATCGTCGGCTACGATGCGTCGGCCGAAGCCCAGAAGGCGATCTCCGGCGGGACCGATCTCAAGGCCGACGTGGCGCAGCAGCCGTCGGTGATCGGCTCGAGTACCATCGACGCCATCGCAGCCAACTTCTCGGGGCAGAAGCCGGCGGCGCGCATCGCGGTGCCGGTGCGGATCGTCGACGCCGACTCGGTGAAGGCGACCGCTCCGCGGAATCCCTGAGCCGTGGAGCTGTCCGCGCGCGGCCTGACGCGTCGCTATCCCGGCGTACTGGCGCTCGACGGCGTCGACGTCGACTTCAAGGGCGGTGAGATTCACGCGGTGGTCGGCGAGAATGGCGCCGGCAAATCGACGCTGATGAAGCTCCTCTCCGGTGCGGTGGCGCCCGACGCCGGCACCCTCCTCATCGACGGCACGCCGATCCGCTTCGATTCACCGCACGCGGCCCAGGCGCTCGGCATCCGGATGATTCACCAGGAACTCGCACTCGTCCCCGAACTCACGGTCGCCGAGAACATCGTGCTTGGATCGGAACCGGCATCGCAGGGCGTGATCAGGCGCGCGGCGCAGCGGGCGACCGCGCGCGCTTCATTAGAGCGTCTAGGGCAGCATGATCTCGACATCGACGCGCCGATCGGTACCCTTTCGCTGGCATCGCAGCAGATGGCGGAGATCGCCAAGGCGATGGTCCACCAGGTCTCCGTGCTGGTTCTCGACGAGCCGACGGCGATCCTGTCGCACGACGAGACCGGCGTGCTCCTGGCGCTGCTGCGGCAGCTTCGCGCCGAAGGCGTTGCCATTGTGTTTGTCTCGCACCGGCTCGATGAGGTCTTCGAGATTGCCGACCGGATCACCGTCCTGCGCGACGGCAGGTTGATATCGAGCTCGGCGGCTGCCGCCATCTCGCGTCCCGACGTGGTGCGCCAGATGGTGGGACGCGAACTCGCCGAAACCTTTCCCGAGCCGGTGGGTACGATCGGCGCCGAGGTCCTTCGCGTCGCCAACGTGCGCAGCGGCATCGTTCGCGACGCATCGCTGACGGTGCATGCCGGCGAGACCGTGGCGCTCGCCGGACTCGTCGGCGCCGGGCGGACGGAGCTGGTCCGTGCGATCTTCGGCGCGGCACGGGTGACGGCGGGAACGATGACGCTCCGCGGCGAGCCGTATGCCCCGCGCACCCCGCGCGATGCCATCGCCGCCGGAGTGGCGCTGATCCCCGAAGACCGAAAGCGGCAGGCGCTCAACCTCATCGCCTCGACGCGCGACAACATGATGCTCGCCACCCTCGATCGCGTCGCCGCGTTCGGTGTGGTGAAGCAGCGCGCCGAAGACGCCGCGGTGCGCCGATGGATCGACGGCCTGTCGATCAAGGCCGCGTCGCCGGAGCAGGAAGTCCGGCTCCTCTCCGGCGGAAACCAGCAGAAGGTCGTGGTGGCGCGCTGGATGCTCGCCAACTGTTCGGTCTTGCTCTTTGATGAACCAACTCGAGGGGTCGATGTCGGTGCCAAGGCCGAGATCTACGCCCTGATGCGACAGCTGACCCGGGAGGGCGCCGCGATCGTGATGATCTCGTCGGAACTCCCCGAGGCGATCGGGATGGCGGATCGGGTGATCGTGATGCGCGAAGGGCGAACCGTCGGTGAATTGGCGCGGCGCGACGCCTCCGCCGATCGCGTCGCCCGGCTCATCCTGGGCGAGGAACGCGCCGCATGAGCCGATCGGCCTCTCGCTGGCAGCAGATTGCCGAGTACGCCCTCGTCGGCGTCACGATCGTGATGGCGGCGGTGTTCGCCACGATCGCGCCGGGATTCCTCTCGCTGCAGAACCTGATCAACATTGCGCTCAGCATCGCCGTCACCGGGATTCTCGCCGTCGGCATGACGGTCGTGATGGTGACGGGCGGAATCGATCTCGGCGTTGGCTCGGTGATCGCGCTCACCGGTGTTGCCGCCGCGATGGCCGCCGAATCGACCGGCTCGGCGGTGCTGATCCCGTTGATCGCCGCGCTCGGGGCCGGCGTGCTGACCGGTCTGGTGAACGGGACGCTCGTCGCGTACCTGCGGGTCCCCGCATTCGTGGCGACGCTGGCGATGCTCACCGCCGCCCGCGGTCTCGCGTTCCTCATTTCCGGCGGCAGGAGCCACGGCGATCTCCCCGATCGCTTCGGATGGCTCGGCCGGTCAGTGGTCGCGGGGATCCCGGCGCCAGTGATCGCGATGGCGGTGGTGATGATCGCCGGGGCGTTCATTCTCAAGCGAACGGTCTTCGGCCGGCACTCCTATGCAGTGGGCGGCAATGTCGAAGCGGCGTGGCTCGCCGGGATCAACACGCGGTTCGTGACGTGGCTCGTCTATGTGCTGAACGGCTTGCTCGCCGGGCTCGCCGGGCTGACCCTCGCCTCGCGGCTGGGAGCGGGGGTGCCCAGTGCCGGGGTGCAGTACGAGCTCGACGTGATCGCGGCTTGTGTGGTCGGTGGGACGTCGCTCACCGGCGGGCGCGGCACCGTCGCCGGCACGCTGTCGGGGACGGTGTTCATCGGCGTGCTCACCAACGGCCTCAACCTCGCCAACGTCGATCCGTACGTGCAGAAGATCGCGCTTGGTCTCGTCATCGTGGTTGCGGTGATCGGGGACCAGCTCGGCCGGGGTGGCGCCGGCGCGACCAGCCCTGCGGTCTAGCAGGGTCGACGATTCACTCCTCCTTCATGCAATCTCGTGGCGCGATGCCGCGCGGATTTCGTCCGAGCCATCTATACTTTTGCCGTTGTCCGATTTCATCAGTCCACCTGTGAGGAGAGCATCGATGGCAACGAGGAAGCGGTCAGCAAAGAAGACGGTGAAGCGTGCCGGCGCGGTGGCCAAGTCTGCGGCGAAGCGAGCCACCAAGTCCGCGAAGAAGGCGTCACGGACGGTCAAGAGCCGTTCGAAGACAAAGGCGGCGAGTGTACTCGCCCGCGCGAAGAAGGCGACGGCGACTGGTGAAGCGGCCGCCAAGCGTGTCGTGAAGCGCGCCAAGGCCGGCGCCAAGAGTCACCCTGGCGCACTCGCCGCGGCGGCTGCGGGCGTTGCGGCGGTGGTCGCAGGAATCGCGGCCGTCAGAGGGAAGAAGTAACAATCGGGGTACCGGGTGCGGCGTACGGCCTGCTGCCGTGCGCCGCGCCGGTTTCCGGTCGTCACCCACGGCGACGCGATCGTTCACCGCTACACCAGCCCGGAGCACCGCCATGGAACGAACCGGAACTGCCCGTTGGGAGGGCGACCTCAAGAGCGGGAAGGGGAGCGTCAGGAGTGAGCGAGGGGCGGTCAACGGCTCCTATTCGTTCGGAACGCGATTCGGCACCGACAAGTCCGGCACCAATCCCGAAGAACTGATCGCCACCGCACACGCCGCCTGCTTTTCGATGGCGCTTTCGGCCGCGCTGTCAAAGGCGGGGTCGGTTCCGCGCAGTGTGGAGACGACCGCCACGGTGAAGATCGAGATGCAGGAGAGCGGCCCCGCCATCACCGGTATCGAGCTCGATTGCAAGGCGGACGTCCCCGGAATCGACGCGGATGCCTTGAACCGGACCGCCGAGGACGCGAAGAAGGGGTGCCCGGTGTCCAAGGCGCTCGCCGCCGTCCCGATCACGCTCAAGATCACGCGAATCAACAGCTGATCATCTGGAGATCGTGTTTCGCGCCGGAACGGCTCGACTTCCACATCGGCGGCAGGGTATTTACCGTTACCTCCCTATGCTTCGCCTCGGCAGGGTAGCAATGCGATCAACGATTCGGCGCGGGCTCGCCCTGGTGGCGATCCTGGCGCAGATCGCGATTGTCTTTGCGCCGCTGGTCGAGGTGCACGATGCGCAGACCGGGAGCGTGGCGACCGCAGCGATTCCGATTCCGTCGCAAGGCGCGGCGATCGGCACGCAACAGAATCACCGACCGCCGCACAATCCGACGACCTGCCCGGCCTGCATCGCCCAATCGCTCCACGCCCAACTCACGTCAAATGTCCGGATCCCCACGCTCGCGTTTGCCGAGCAGGGGCGTTCGGAATTTCGCGCCGAGATCTTCCTCAGCGGCGATCATCCTTCTTCCCACCGGTCTCGCGCTCCTCCGCAGGTAAGCTGACGCGTCAGCAGTAGTCGAGCCGCGCCCGCGCTGGGCGGCTCGCGTCCCTTACCGTGGAAGAGAATGAGATACCTGCTTCTTGCAGGCGTGCTGGTCACGATTGCGCACGCCGGAGTGGCCCAACAGCCAGCCATCACGCCGCCGCCCGCCGAAGGGGCGCCCGCGGCCCCGGAGTGCACCGCGCCCACGCCAGTACGGCCCGGCGGCGCCGCACGTCCGGTCGATTCGCTCTGCATTACGCGTGCGGCGGCGATTGCCGGCGCGCTGGCCGCGAATCCCCAGCTGCAGATTTCGGGTGCCCAGACCCAGCAGGCGCGGGCGCGGAAGGTCGAAGGCGTCGCCCTCCCCGATCCCGCCTTCTCTGCCGAGTGGGACAACTCCAAGGCTCCGTTCGGGATTGGCGGGATGACCGACAAGGTGGTCGGCGCGTCGATCACGGTTCCGTTCTTCGACAAGTTCCGGCTCAACGGGAAGATCGGCACCGCGGGGATTCGTCAGAGCGAATCGGATTCCGCTGTGGTCAACCAGATGATTGCGTCGGCCACTGCACAGACCTACGACTCGCTCCTCGACGCCCTCGGCCATCGCGCCAATCTTCGCGAAGCCGATTCTCTTGCAAAGGACTTCGCGACCAAGACGCGTGCGCGGTTCGATGCCGGCACGGTGGCGCGTCTCGATGTCGTCAACGCCGATGTGGCGATCGGGCAGGTCGAGAACCAGCTGATTGCCAACGAACGCGACGTCGCCAACGCGCGCTCCTCGCTCAATCGGCTCCTCGGACGCAATCTCGGCGCGCCGATCACCACGGCGGACTCGCTCATCGTCCCGCCGCCGCTTCCCGATCTCGCGATCGTCGAGAGCGCCGCCGTGGAGCACCGCCCCGAGCTGGCGTCGCTCAAGCGGCAGCAGGAGGGGGCGCACGCCACCACCAATCTCGCCCGTGAATTCTGGACCCCCGACCTCACCGTCGGGATCTCCAAGGATTTCCTCGGCGACCCGGTACCGGGATACCTCAGCACCGCGATTTCGTTTCCGATTCCGATCCTCTACTGGAATCACAGCCGCGGAGAGATCGCCGAAGACCGCTACCGCGAGGACGAATTGCAGGCGACGTACAGCGACGCCCTTGCCGCCGTGGGGCAGGACGTGCGCGCCGCCTACGCGACCGCCGACGCGGCGCTGCGGCAGGCGACCTACGTCCGCGACCAGCTCCTTCCCGCGGCGCGCCTTGCGTATCGCATCGCCGCGTCGAGCTACGCCCTCGGCGGCTTGTCCGCGCTCGAAGTCAACACGGCCCGTTCGGCGCTCCTCGATGCCGAGAGCCAATACACCGATGCCCTCGCCGCCGCGAGCAGCGCGCGGTCTGACCTGGAGCGCGCGGCGGGAGTTCCGCTGGCGACGTTCGGAACCGGAGCTTCACGATGATTCGTCGCATTCCCTGCCGCGGCACGGCACTGACCGTGATCACGCTCGTGACCGCGACCTTCGCCGGATGTGGCCCGCACCAGGAGACTCCCCCCGTTGCCGCCGCTGCGACCGACAGTGCAGTCACGGTGACCGCCGCGCAACGCGGCCAGATCATCACGGCACCGGTGGAGGAGAAGAGCTACAACCCGACGATCCTCACGACGGGCACCGTGAATTTCAACGGCGACAAGTCGACGCAGGTCATTTCGTCGATCTCCGGTCCGGTGTCACGGCTCGCGGTCGACGTCGGTGATTCGGTGCACGCGGGCGAGATCCTCGCCACGGTCGCGTCGCCCGACTTCGCCGCGGACATCGCGGGATTCCGCAAGTCGGAGACGGCGCTCAAGAACGCCCAGCGGATCGAGACGCTCGACGAGAAGCTCTTTGCCAACGATGCGCTCGCCCGCACCGATCTCGATCAGGCAAAGGCCGACCTGGCGTCGGCTGAGGCCGATCGCGAGGCGGCGGTTCAGCAGCTCTCTGCGATCGGTATCGACTCGGCGTCGATCGAGGCGATCCGGCAGGGGAAGGCGACGGCCGGCGCCGAGGCGGCGATCCGCGCGCCGATCGCCGGTGTGGTGGTGGAACGGCTGATCACGCCGGGCCAGCTGCTGCAGGCTGGAGCGACGGCGACGTTCACGCTCGCGAATCTTTCGTCAGTCTGGGTCATCGGGAACGTCTTCGAAGGCGACGCGGCGTCGGTCTTCAAGGGCGAGCCCGCCATCGTGCGCATTGAGGGGATCGCCGACTCCTTCCCCGGCCGCATCGACTACGTCGGTGCGCTGGTCGATCCCGACAGCAAGGCGATGGGGGTCCGGATCCTGGTGCCGAACGCGCACGACCGGCTCAAGCAGAACATGCTGGTCCATGTCGAGATTCTCGGCGCGCGACCGCGCAAGGCGATCGTGATTCCGGTCTCGGCCGTGCTGCGCGACGACGACAACCTGCCGTTCGTCTACCTCGACGCGGGCAACAATCGCTTCAATCGCCGGCGAATCGCATTGAGTGGCCGCACCGGTGACGTCTACGAAGTGACCAGCGGGCTCAACGTTGGCGACTCGCTGGTGACGCAAGGGGCGCTCTTCCTCCAGGAAGCCGCCAACCAATGACCGAGCCGCAGAGCACGCAGGGGCACGAGGAGCCCGATACGTCGACGACGCGGGAATCGATGATTCACGGCATCGTCGCCACGGCGCTCGCGCAGCCGCTGCTGATCATCGTGGCTGCCTGCGCCCTCGCCGCCGCCGGAATCTGGTCGTTCTCGCACCTGCCAATCGACGCCTATCCCGATCTCTCGCCGCCGATCGTCAGCATCACCACCCAGTGGCCCGGGCAGGCGGCCGAAGAGGTCGAGCGCCTCATCACGGTGCCGATCGAGACCGAGATGAACGGGACGCCGGGGCTGCACGTGCTTCGGTCGATCTCCTTCTTCGGCCTCTCGTCGGTCGACATGACCTTCGACGACGGGACCGATCCATACTTCGCGCGGCAGCAGGTCTTCGAGCGGCTCGCCGACGTGAGCCTGCCCGATGGCGTAAGCGCTGGTGTCGAACCGCTCTTCTCGCCGTCTGGGCTGGTGTACCGGTATGTGCTGCAGAGTCCTGATCGCACGCCGATGGAACTCAAGACGCTCGACGACTGGGTGATCTCCAAGGCGTACAAGTCGGTGAAGGGGGTCGCCGACGAGTCGGGATTCGGCGGGCCGACGATGGAGTACCACGTCGACCTCGATCCGACGAAGATCGCCGCCGCAGGCCTCGGCGTCTCCGACGTGATCACCTCGCTCAGCAACAGCAACGGGAACGCCGGCGGCGGTTTCTACTCCGAAGGCGGTCAGTTCTACTACGTCCGCGGTCTTGGCCGTCTCCAGACGCCGCAGGACATCGAGAACACCGTTCTCGCGGTCCGCAACGGCACGCCAATCCTCGTCAAGAATGTCGGAACCGTCTCGATCGGGAGTCCACCGCGCACCGGGATCTTCGGCTTCAACAACGACAGCGACGCCGTCGAAGGCGTCATCCTGATGCGCACTGGCGAGCAGGCGCAGACGGTGCTCAAGGGGGTCGAGAAGAAGACGACAGAACTCAACACGTCGGTGCTTCCGAAGGACGTCAAGATCAAGCCGTTCTACGATCGGAGCGACCTGATCGCGCTCACGACCCGCACGGTGGAAGACAACCTGCTGCGCGGCATCGTGCTCGTGATTGTCGTCCTGATCTTCTTCCTCTTTGACATCCGGTCGGGACTGATCGTCGCCGCGACGATTCCGCTCTCGCTGCTCTTCGCGTTCATCTGTCTCGACATCAAGCACATCCCCGCCAACCTCCTCTCGATCGGCGCGATCGATTTCGGCATTCTGGTCGACGGCGCCGTGGTGATGGTGGAGAACATCCATCGCTCGCTGGCGAAGCGACACGGCACCGACTATGCGATGGTGACGGTGCTCGCCGAAGCGGCGGCGGAAGTGGATCGACCAATTGTCTACGCGGTCGCGATCATCGTCGCCGGGTTCCTGCCGATCTACGTGCTGTCCGGTCCGTCCGGCCGGCTCTTCAAGCCGATGGCCGACACCACCATTTTCGCGCTCCTCGGTTCGCTGATCCTGGCGCTCACCGTCCTGCCGGTCCTCTGCTCGCTGATTCTTCGGGGTGGGGTCAAGGAGCGCCGCAACAACGTCTTTGAGTGGATCCGCGACCGCTACATGTCGGCGCTCGACTGGTGCCTTAAGCGGCCCCGGTTCACTGTCCTCGTCTCGGTCGCGATCTTCGTCGGCGCTCTTGCCCTCGCCGCCGGGCTCGGCGCGGAATTCATGCCCCACCTCGACGAAGGGGCGCTGTGGGTACGCGCCACCATGCCGGCGACGATTTCGCTCGACGAGTCGGCGCGGCTCGTCCCGCAGATCCGGACGATTCTGAAGTCGTTTCCCGAAGTCACCGACGTCGCCTCCGAGCATGGCCGCCCCGACGACGGCAGCGATCCGACCGGATTCTTCAACGCGGAGTTCTTCGTCGGTTTGAAGCCGTATTCCAGCTGGCACGGCGCATACCATACCAAGGCGGAGCTGACCGAAGCGATCAACCAGAAGCTGGTCCGTTTCCCCGGGATTGAATTCAACTACACCCAGCCGGCCGAGGATGCGGTCGACGAAGCCGAAACCGGGCTCAAGAGTTCACTCGCGGTCAAGATCTTCGGGAGCGACCTCAAGGTCCTCGAACAGAAGGCGGGCGAAATCGCCGACGTGATGCAGCGCGTCCCGGGGATTTCCAGAATCTCGCAGGTGCATGAGCTCGGCCAGCCGAGCCTCACGATCGCGATCGATCGCGCGAAGATTGCGCAGTACGGCATCAACGCCGGCGACGTGAATGCGCTCATCTCGGCTGCGGTTGGTGGCAACGCCGTGACCCAGGTGGTGCAGGGGGAGCGGCTCTTCGACCTGGTGGTCCGTCTGCAGCCGCAGTTCCGGCAGACGCCGGAGCAGATCGGCGCAATCCTGATGAACACGCCGAACGGGCAGCAGGTGCCGCTGCGCGAACTGGCGACAATCCAGGTGTCGAGCGGTGCCTCGTACATCTACCGCGAAAACAACGAGCGGTACATCGGCGTGCAGTACAGCGTCGAAGGGCGTGACCTGGCGGGGGCGGTGCAGGACGCGCAGCGCCAGGTGGCGGCGAAGGTGAAGCTGCCGACCGGCTATCGCGCCGACTGGGGCGGCGAGTACGAGGAATACACGGCGTCGCGCGGACAGCTGGCGTTCGTGCTGCCGCTGACGATCATCCTGATCTTCGTACTGCTGTTCGCGCTGTACCGCAATTTCACCTTCCCGCTGATCACCGTCATCGGCGTGGTGCTCTCGGCGCCGGTCGGCGGGATCGTGGCGCTGGCGATCACGGGGACGCCGCTGTCGGTGTCGTCAGGGATCGGCTTTCTGGCGCTCTTCGGCGTCTCGGTGCAGACGGCGGTGGTCTACATCTCGTATGTGAACGAACTCCGGCTTCGCGGGATGAACATCCGGGATGCGGCGCGAGAGTCGGCATCATACCGGCTCCGGCCGATCATGATGACGGCGCTTGTGGCGGCGCTCGGGCTCCTCCCGGCGGCGATGTCGACCGGGGTCGGATCGGACTCGCAGAAGCCGTTCGCGTTGGTAATCGTCGGCGGGCTCTTTTCGCGGCTGCTGATTTCGGTCTTCCTGATGCCGGTGCTCTACGTCGGCACCGCGCGCCCGGGAGACAGGCTGGAGGTATAGGCACGACGGGGTCGGGGAGCTACGTTTGGGGCCAATCCGTGACAATTGCCCCATCCGTATTCACCCGAACCCCGACCGTGCCATGAGACGATTTGGTGCAGCCATTTCGCTTGCCCTCGGTACCGGCCTTGTCGCCGTTGCCTGCCATCAGGCACCTCCCAAGCCGGCGCCGACGCCGGTTGCACCGCCGCCAGCTCCCGCGCGTGCTGCCACGGTCGCCGTCGGCGACTCGACCGGCGCTCCGGCGCAGGGCGGGCGTGGCGGTGGGCGCGGCGGGGCAAACCAGAACCCTCAGCCATACGGTCAGGTCGTTCGCGGAGCGGATCTCCATACTCGCGCCGGGCTGTTCAAGACCCACCAGATCGGTGATTCGCTCCTCTACGAAATCCCCCGCAGCGAGCTGAACAAGGACATGCTCCTCACCACGGAGATCGAGAAGACTCCGGAAGGTGACGGCTACGGCGGCCAGATGATCTCGTCGCACCTGGTGCGGTGGGAACGGCGTGGCCACCGGATCCTCCTCCGCGGGGTGGAGAGCGGAATGGTGGCGAGCGATTCCACCAATCCGGTTCGCCTGGCGGTCGAAGCGGCGAGCTACGCGCCGATCATCGCCGCGTTCCCGGTGGCGGCATACGGCCCCGACTCGGCCGCCGTGATCAACGTCACAGCGCTCTACAAGAATCCGCCGGCGGAAATCGGGATCACTTCGCGCTACCGCGGGACGATCGACCAGAATCGCACCTTCCTGAGCAGTGTCGCTCCGTATCCGACCAACATCGAAATCCGCACCGACCTCACCATCAATCAGGGCGGTGCCGGCGGTGCGGCGGATGCAGGCGGCGGTCGCGGCGGCGCCGCAGCCGCCACGGGGAGCGCGACCTTCCTGGTCCACTGGTCGATGCTCAAGCTTCCCGAAATTCCGATGCAGCCGCGCCTGTACGATTCGCGCGTCGGCTTCTTCAATGTGAGCGTCACCGATTTTGCGCACGCGAGCCAGAAGTCGGAGACGCGAACGTTCATCAATCGGTATCGTCTGGAATGTTCAGATCAGCGTGTCGGCAATCTCTGCATCCCCAAGAAGCCGATCACCTATTACGTCGACCCGGCAACACCGAAGTGGATCGTGCCGTGGATCAAGAAGGCGATCACCGATTGGCAGCCGGCGTTCGAAGCGGCCGGCTTCAAGGACGGGATCGTCGCGAAGGAAGCGCCGACCAGGGCCGAAGATCCTGACTGGTCGGCCGAAGATGCGCGCTACGCCGTGATCGACTGGCTCCCGTCGACGACCGAGAACGCCGTCGGCCCGCACACCGCCGACCCGCGCACCGGCGAGATCATCAGCGCACATCTGCAGATCTATCACAACGTGATGAATCTCAATCGCGACTGGTACTGGACCCAGATCGGCCAGCTCGATCCCCGGGCGCGCACGCTGCCATTCCCCGATTCGCTCATGGGCGAGGGGCTCGAGTGGATCGTGGCGCACGAAATCGGTCACTCGATCGGGCTGATGCACGACATGAAGGGGAGCGCGATGTACCCGGCGGATTCGGTGCACAGCGCGTCGTTCGTTCACCGGATGGGGCATTCTCCGTCGATCATGGATTACTCGCGCTACAACTACACGGCGCAGCCCGAAGATCATATCGCCCTCGAGGATCTCAAGCCGCGCGTCGGCCCGTACGACCGGTTCGCCATCCAGTGGGGATACATGCCGCTCCCCAGCGCGTCGTCGGCCGACGCGGAACGCCCCGCGCTCGATCAGCTGGCGCGGGAGCAAGACACTCAACCGTGGCTCCGGTTCGCTGCCGACGGAAGCACCTCCGATCCGCGGCGTGAAACCGAGGCGGTCGGCGACGACGATCCGGTGAAATCGACCGGCTACGGCATCAAGAACATCAAGCGGCTGGTGCCGATGCTGATCCCGGCCACCATCAAGCCGACCGAGAACAACGATGACCTCACCGAACTGTACGGCCGCCTGATCGGGCAGTGGGCCACCGAACTCAGCCACGTCGCGAACGTCATCGGCGGGATCGAGACGCAGGACAAGTACGGTTCGCAGCCCGGCGCGGTCTTCACCCCGGTGTCGGGTGCCAAGCAGCGTGCCGCCATGAAGTTCATCAACGAGAACGCCTTCCAGACGCCGACGTTCTTCCTGGTGCCGGCGATCACCTCCCGGATCGAGGACAACTCCGGACTGGCGCAGATCAACGCGGCGCAGGCCCGCACCCTCTCCGCGGTGCTCCAGGATGCGCGCCTCGCCCGGATGATCGAGATCGAGACGATGCACCCGGCCGACGCCTATACACTTCCCGAATTGCTCGCCGATGTCCGCCACGGCGTGTGGACCGAGGTGTCGGCGCCGTCGGTCAAGATCGATCCCTATCGCCGCGCGCTGCAGCATTCGTATATCGACAACATCAAGAACAAGCTCAATCCACCGGCACCGGCTGCCGGCGCTGGTGGTCGGGGCGGCGCCGGTGGCGGCCGCGGAGCCGGTCCGGCGTCGAACGACGTGAAGGCGGTGCTGCGGCTCGAACTCAAGACGCTCGATGGCGATGTCGTCGCGGCGCAGAAGAAGGCGACCGATACCGAGACGCGGGCTCATCTTGCCGACGTGCATCACCAGATCGGCGATATCCTCAATCCGAAGGGGAACGGCGCCGGCGGGGACTGAGTGACGCCGATGCGATCGATCCGTTGTGCGGCGGCAATCCTTGCGGTTGCCGCCGTCTCGGCAGCCGGTGCGCCGCTCCTGGCTCAGGGGAGCAGCGCGTCGGTCGCCGATTCCTCACCGTTCCGCCCGCTCGACCTTCCCACGCCCAACGAGTACCGCTCGGCGTCGGGACGGCCGGGGCCGAGGTACTGGCAGCAACGCGCCGATTACCGGCTCAAGGCGACACTCGACCCCGCGGCGAACGAATTGCGGGGGAGTGAAGTCATTCACTATGTGAACCATTCCCCCGATGCGCTTCCGTATCTCTGGATGTTCGTCGAGCAGAACCTCTGCGAACCGACCAGCATCACCAACACGCTCAATCAGCCGCCGCTGGTCTTCCTCGGCAGCTCGTTCGACTTCTCCTGCCAGGGCTTCGCCGGAGGAGGACATCTCGAGTACCTCCGGCAGGTGCAGCCCGGCGCGCGCGGGGCAATTGCGGGAGCGAAGATTCCTGATCTCCGCCACACCCGCTACGGGACGACGATGCGGGTCGATCTTCCGCATCCGCTGGCACCGGGAGCGAGCATCGATCTGGCGCTGGGCTGGCACTTCAACGTGCCGTCCCAGGGCGGCGGCCGGATGGGCCACGATGGGCCGCTCTACGAGATCGCCCAGTGGTATCCGCGGATGGCAGTCTACGACGACGTGCACGGATGGAATCACGAGCCGTACATCGGCGCCGGTGAGTTCTATCTGGAGTACGGCTCGTTTGACGCCGAGATCACTGTACCAGCGGATGATATAGTGGCCGCGACCGGCCAGCTGCAGAATCCGCTCGATGTCCTCACCCCGGCGGAACGCGCGCGCCTGGCGCTGGCGCGGCGCTCGGACACGGCGATCGCCGTCATCAGCGCCGCGGAAGCCGCGGATCCCGCGCGGTCGCGCCCCAGAGCCATCGGAATGCTCACCTGGCACTTCACCGCGGATTCGGTACGCGATCTCGCCTTCGCTGCCGGGCCCGGGATGCGCTGGGATGCCAGCGGGTACGACGGCATCCTCATCGAGACGCTCTACCGCCTGACCGCTGACAAGTGGCCCGAAGCGAACCGGATGGGGCGCGAGACGATCAAGTATTTCAGCGAGCAGTGGTACCACTATCCCTGGTCGCACGCGACGACGGTCGAGGGGCCCATTGAGGGGATGGAGTATCCGATGCTCACCTTCGTGCCGAATTCGCCGACGCGCGAAGACCAGCAGTGGGCGCTGGCGCACGAATTTGGGCACGAATGGTTCCCGATGGTCGTCGGATCGAACGAGCGGCTCTATCCCTGGATGGACGAGGGATTCAACACCTTCATCGACCTGCACAACGCAGCGAAGTATTTCGCAGGCACGCCGTACGGCGACTCGATCGAATCCCATCCGCTCCATCTCGGCGCAGAGCACGCCATCCCGGGGAACGAGCAACCGCTGATCAGCAATCCGACCGAGGTCCGCGATCTCTTCTGGACCGGCTACCAGAAGCCGGCGCTGATGATGCAGACGTTACGATTCGAAGTCCTGGGGCAGGATCGATTTGACGCGGCGTTCCGCGATTACATACGGACCTGGGCCTTCAGGCATCCGACGCCTGCCGACTTCTTCCGGATGATGCGCGACGCCTCGGGGATGAACCTCGACTGGTTCTGGCGGGATTGGGTCTATACCACCGCTCGGCTCGACCAGGCCGTTGATTCCGTGACCAACGGTCCGAGTGGCGCGATGGTGCACCTGAGCAACCGCGGAACGATGGTGATGCCTGCGGAACTTGCGATCACCTTCGCCGACGGCCGGACGACGACAGTGAAGCTTCCCGTCGAGATGTGGAATCTGGGAACCCGCTTCGACTACCGCGTGGCGGAGACGGGGATAGTTCGGCGGGCCGTGGTCGATCCGCGCCGCGTGATGCCCGATTTCGATCGCGCCAACAACAGCTGGGGAAATTGAGCCGGCGTTACTTCCACACGGCGTGTTCGACGCCGCGAATCACATTCGCCGCCGGCTGGTCGAAATCGAAGACGGTGACCTGGTTGACGCCGTTCCGGATCCACACCCCAGGCAGGTAGAGCGAGAGCTGCGGGCCGATCTGCCAGAATCGCCCCAGCGCATGACCGTTGACCCACACGGCACCCTTCCCCCACCCAGTCATGTCGAGATACGTGTCGCCCGGTTTCGTCGTGGTGAACGTGCCGTAGTAGATCGCGGGCCCCGTCGTCGTGCCGGTGGAAGCGCGGGGCTCCGGTGTGCTGCTCATCGGCAGGGTATAGACGTCCCACCCGGTGAGTTCACGGCCGCCGAGGGTGACCGACTTGGTGATCCCCTTCCGCTCTCCCCGCAGCGCCTTGGTGAAATTCACCCGACCGCCATTTTCCACCAGGATATCGAGTCGTGCGTCGCCGGCCGGCAGGCGAAGTACCGCGCTATCCTGGTTGAGCCGGCGATCGAGCGTCGCCTGCAGCTGACCATTCACGTAGATCCGCGCGTAGTCCCGCACATCGCGAATGACCAGTTCACCCTCGAGCGGACCAGGCACCGTCGTGCGGTACAGGATGTAGCCGTATGACTGTCCGAACGTTTCCATCGAACGCGGCCGGTCGACGTGGGCCGGCTTCGGCAGCATCTGCCAGAGGGATGTCATCGGTGCCAGTGCGAAGCCGGCGACAGCGACGGTCGAGTCGGTCACCGGAAATGGCGACAGCGGGGATTTCGTGTAGCGCGCGATCAGATCGCGGAAGGCATAGTACTTGGGAGTCGGCCGCCCCGATTCATCGAGCGCCGCGTCGTAGTCGTAGCTGGTCGTCTGCGGGTGATACTTGCCGTTGTCGATATTGGCGCCGTTCATGAAGCCGAACGTGGTGCCGCCGTGGAACATGTACAGGTTGACCGAGTGTCCGTGGCTCAGGATCGTGTCGAGTTCGCTCACCTGCCTGGTTTCGTCGGTGTGCGCGTGATTGCCGCCCCACTGATCGAACCATCCAGCCCAGTATTCGCCGCTCATCAGCGGTGCACCCGGCCGGAATCGCGCCAGCCGCGCGAAGGCGCTGTCGCTTTCGCCGACGCCGAAGTTCACGACCGCGGGAAGGTCGGGGAGCGTGCCGGCGCGCAGCTGATAGTCGCCGTCGGCGGTATACAGGCGGACGCTGCCGAATCCGGCATGGCGAAGGGCATCGCGCTGCCACGCCATGTAGCTGGTGTCGTGATCGAATGATCCGTACTCGTTCTCGACCTGCACGGCGATGATCGGTCCGCCGTGCGATGCGAGCAGGGGCGAGAGCTCGCGACCGAGCCGGTCGAGCCAGCGCGACGCTGCGGCGGTGAAGTGCGGATCGGTGCTCCGGAGGATCATCGTGGAGTCAGCGAGGAGCCACGCCGGATAGCCGCCGAGCTCCCACTCGGCGCAGACGTACGGGCCGGGGCGCAGGATGACGTGGAGCCCCTCCTGCTGGGCGATGCGGATGTATTCGGCTACGTCGTTCTGTCCGCTGAAGTCGAAATGGCCCGGGGCCGGTTCGTGGAGATTCCAGAAGACGTAGGTTGAAATGGTATTGAGTCCCATCGCCCGCGCCTTGCGGAGACGGTCGCGCCACAACTCGCGCGGGATCCTGGCATAGTGCATCTCGCCCGAGATGACCTGGAACGGCTGACCGTTGAGTGCGAAATGTCCGTCGATCGACTGCAGCCCCGCCGGTTGCTGGCTCGCGGCCGGTGCGGCGGCAGCCGCGACGATCGCGATGACGGCGCACAAGCGTGTGACAGGCGGCATCAGATGAATTCCTTCAGCCGACCGAGATCGATGTTGCCGCCGCTCAGCAGCGAAACCACTCGCGCGTCGGATGGAATAGCGGTTCGATGCGCGAGGAGCGCCGCGGTTGCTGCGGCACCGGCCCCCTCGGCCAGCAACTTGGCGCGCGAAAGGAGCGCCGAGATCGCCTGGGCGATTTCGGCGTCGGAGACCAGGACCACGTCGTCGACGAGATCGCGGACGATCGGATAGGTCACCTGACCGGCGAACGGCGCCGCCAGCCCGTCGGCGATCGTCTGGAGCGCGTCGAGGCGGACCGGCTTGCCCGCATCGAGACTGCGGCGCATGGCGGCGGCTCCCTCTGGTTCCACACCGATCACCTTGATCGCCGGCTTGGCACGCTTCACCGCGGCGGCGATTCCTGAAATGAGACCGCCGCCACCGATCGGCACGACGATCACGTCGACATCTGGTTGCTGATCGAGAATCTCGAGACCGACGGTGCCGGCACCGGCGATGATGGCGTAGTCGTCAAACGGAGGGACCAGCGTGAACCCTTCCGTCGCAGCGAGCTCATCGGCCTTGGCGAACGCCTCGGCGCTGGTTCCGTGGCGGATGACCGTCGCGCCGTAGCCGGCGCTCGCCGCCGCCTTGCTCTCCGACGCCATCGCTGGCATGACCACGGTGCAGGCGACTCCCACCGATGCTGCCGACCAGGCGAGGGCTTGGGCATGGTTACCGGCCGAGACGGTGACAACCCCCCGGGCGCGGGCCGCCTGATCGAGTTGCAGCACGGCGTTGAGCGCGCCTCGCACCTTGAATGACCCGGTCTTCTGCAGCGATTCACATTTCAACGATGCCGTCTGCACCCCGGCCAGCGTCGCAATGGTGCGCGACGAAAGGAGCGGGGTGATATGCAGGTGGCCGGCAAGGCGTTCCTGTGCCGCGCGGATGTCGTCGAGCGATGGAGATAGCATGCGGGCAACTTAATGGTTGCCACTGGTGCATTCCCGGCAATCAGCCGATCTTCAAGGGGAGGACTTGAGACGCGTCGGCCCCTGAGGGGCCACCGGCCTTGTATTGCGGTTTCGGCCCTCATCGATGTAATGTGTTCTCAGAAGGCACCTCCCATCGGTGCCCGCCTTGCCGGACGGATTTCGTGATCCGCCAGTCGAAGGCGCCACGTGCAGCACCCCCGGGTGCGTCGTGGCGCCTTTGTCGTTTTTCGGTATGTCGCGCAGTATCGCCGCGGGCAGTTGAGCCGGCGACACGCGGGATGTCGCGGGATGTCAATGCCTGGCGCGCTCCCCGCCGCGCCCGGTCCATGAGGATGATCGATGCCACGAGCCAGCAGGACATCAAGCGCCAGCGCGGTGATGGAAGAGGTCGAACCATCGTCGCTCGATCGTGTACGCCTTCTTGAGGCGCTGCAGCGAATGCGTGGAGGCGACTTCACCGTCCGCCTCCCGGGTGACTGGACTCTCGTCGATGGAAAGATCGCCGACACCTTCAATGAGATCGTGGCGGCAAACGAGAAGATGGCGATTGAACTCAAGCGGCTCGGGCAGGTGGTCGGACGGGAGGGGAAGACGCGGGAGCGCGCCAAGTTCGAGCACTCCCGCGGTTCATGGGGCGAAATGGAAGCGTCGGTCAACGGCCTGGTCGACGACCTGCTGCGTCCCACCACCGAAGTCACCGACGCCATCGCCGCCGTGGCGCAGGGGCACCTGACCAAGACGATCCGCCTCGACGTCGACGGCCGCCCGCTCGAGGGAGAGTTCCTCCGGTCCGCCACGATCGTCAACACGATGATCCAGCAACTCGGCGTCTTCACCTCCGAAGTGACCCGCGTCGCGCGGGAAGTCGGATCCGACGGCAAGCTCGGTGGCCAGGCTCAGGTGCTCGGCGTGAGCGGCGTCTGGAAGGATCTGACCGAGTCAGTCAACTCGATGGCGAGCAACCTCACCGCGCAGGTCCGCAACATCTCCGAAGTCACCATCGCCGTTGCCAGCGGCGACCTGTCACGCAAGATCACGGTGGACGTCCGCGGCGAGATCCTGCAGCTCAAGGAAGCGATCAACACGATGGTCGACCAGCTGCGGTCGTTCGCGTCGGAAGTGACGCGGGTGGCACGCGAGGTCGGCACCGAAGGGAAGCTCGGCGGGCAGGCCGTGGTCCCTGGTGTGGCGGGGACGTGGAAGGACCTCACCGACAGCGTCAACGCGATGGCCGGCAACCTCACGGCGCAGGTTCGCAACATCGCGGAAGTCACGACGGCGGTCGCGCGCGGCGACCTGTCGCGCAAGATCACGGTGAACGTGAGCGGCGAGATCCTCGCGCTCAAGGACACCATCAACACGATGGTCGATCAGCTCAATGCCTTTGCCGGTGAAGTGACCCGCGTCGCACGCGAAGTCGGCACCGAAGGAAAGCTGGGCGGTCAGGCCCAGGTGCTCGGCGTTGGCGGCACGTGGAAGGACCTCACCGACAACGTCAACTTCATGGCGAGCAACCTGACCGCACAGGTGCGCAACATTGCCGAGGTCGCCACGGCGATCGCCCGCGGCGACCTGTCGAAGAAGATCACCGTGAATGTGAGCGGCGAAATCCTGCAACTCAAGGAAACGCTCAACACGATGGTCGACCAGCTCAACGGCTTCGCGTCCGAGGTCACCCGCGTGGCTCGCGAGGTCGGAACGGAAGGGCGCCTCGGCGGGCAGGCCGCGGTCCCCGGCGTGGCCGGGACCTGGAAGGATCTCACCGACAACGTCAACCTGCTCGCCGCAAACCTGACGACCCAGGTGCGCAACATCGCCGAAGTGACCACCGCGGTGGCGCGCGGCGACCTCTCGCGCAAGATCACGGTCGACGTGAAGGGCGAAGTGCTCGAGCTCAAGATCACCATCAACACGATGGTCGATCAGCTCAACTCCTTCGCCGCCGAAGTGACCCGTGTCGCGCGCGAAGTCGGTACCGAAGGGAAGCTTGGCGGGCAGGCGCAGGTGGGCGGTGTCGCCGGCACGTGGAAGGACCTGACGGATAGCGTCAACTCGATGGCGAGCAACCTCACCGGGCAGGTGCGCAACATCGCCGAAGTCGCGACGGCGGTGGCGCGCGGCGACCTCTCACGCAAGATCACCGTCGACGTGAAGGGCGAAATCCTCGAGCTCAAGGACACGCTCAATACGATGGTCGATCAGCTCAACGCCTTCGCCTCCGAAGTGACGCGCGTGGCCCGCGAAGTCGGTACCGACGGCCGTCTCGGCGGGCAGGCGCTGGTGCCGGGCGTGGGCGGGACGTGGAAGGACCTCACCGACAGCGTCAATTTCATGGCCAGCAACCTGACGGCGCAGGTCCGCAACATCGCCGAGGTGGCGACGGCGATCGCGAACGGCGACCTGTCGAAGAAGATCACCGTCGACGTGAGCGGCGAGATCCTGGAACTCAAGGACACGCTCAACACGATGGTCGATCAGCTGAACGCGTTCGCCTCGGAAGTGACCCGTGTGGCGCGCGAAGTCGGAACGGAAGGGAAGCTCGGCGGGCAGGCACAGGTCCCCGGGGTCGCCGGCACGTGGAAGGGGCTCACCGACAACGTCAATTTCATGGCGGGCAACCTCACTGCCCAGGTCCGCAACATCGCCGAAGTGACAACAGCCGTCGCGCGCGGCGATCTCTCGCGCAAGATCACGGTGAATGTCAGCGGCGAAATTCTCGCGCTCAAGAACACCATCAACACGATGGTCGACCAGCTCAACGGCTTTGCCGGTGAGGTCACCCGTGTGGCGCGCGAAGTCGGCACCGAAGGAAAGCTGGGCGGCCAGGCCGAAGTGCCGGGCGTCGCTGGCACGTGGAAGGATCTCACCGACAGCGTCAATTCGATGGCGAGCAACCTGACGGCGCAGGTGCGCAACATCGCCGAGGTGACGATCGCAGTGGCGAGCGGCGACCTCTCCAAGAAAATCACGGTCGACGTGCGCGGCGAACTGCTCCAGCTCAAGGAAGGGATCAACACGATGGTGGAGCAGCTGCGGTCGTTCGCGGCTGAGGTCACCCGCGTGGCTCGTGAGGTGGGAACGGATGGGAAACTCGGCGGTCAGGCAGTCGTCTCGGGCGTGGCCGGCACGTGGAAGGACCTCACCGACAACGTCAACCTCCTCGCCGCCAACCTGACAACCCAGGTGCGCAACATCGCGGAAGTCACCACGGCGGTGGCGCGCGGCGACCTGTCGCGCAAGATCACCGTCGACGTGAAGGGAGAGATTCTCGAGCTCAAGCTGACGATCAACACGATGGTCGATCAGCTCAACGCCTTCGCGGCCGAGGTGACCCGCCTCGCGCGTGAAGTGGGAACGGAAGGGAAACTCGGCGGTCAGGCGAAAGTGCCGGGGGTTGCCGGCACGTGGAAGGATCTTACCGACAACGTCAACGTCATGGCCGCCAACCTGACTGAGCAGGTGCGCGGCATCGTGAAGGTCGTGACCGCCGTCGCGAACGGCGATCTCAAGCCGAAACTGACGGTGAACGCCAAGGGTGAGGTCGCGGCGCTCGCCGAGACGATCAACGACATGACCGGCACATTGGCGACCTTCGCCGACCAGGTGACGACGGTCGCCCGCGAGGTCGGCGTCGAAGGACGCCTCGGCGGCCAGGCCAACGTGCCGGGCGCGGCAGGGACGTGGAAGGACCTTACCGGCAATGTCAATCTTCTGGCGGCCAACCTGACCACGCAGGTCCGTTCGATCGCGGAAGTGGCAACGGCGGTGACGCAGGGCGATCTCACCCGCTCGATCCAGGTGGAAGCGCGCGGCGAGGTGGCGGAGCTCAAGGACAACATCAACACGATGATCGACAACCTGCGGTTGACCACCGACCGCAACACCGAACAGGACTGGCTCAAGACCAATCTCGCGCGCCTCACCGGCGTGCTGCAGGGACAACGCGATCTTCGCACCGCGGGGAAGGTGCTCCTCTCCGAACTGGTGCCGCTGGTCAACGCCCACCAGGGCGTCCTCTACCAGGTGCGCGATGACGACCCGCCGGGACTCGCACTGCTCGCCTCATACGCCGACGCGCATCACGGGGGATTCCCGTCCCAACTCGGGATGGGCGAGGGTTTCGTGGGGCAATGCGCCGCTGATCAGCGCCGCATCCTGATCACCGCAGTCCCCACCGACGCGGTTCGGGTGCATTCGACGTTTGTCGAGACGCTGCCGCGGTCGATCATCGTGGTGCCGGTGGTCTTCGAAGGGCGGATCAAGGCGGTGCTGAGCGTCGCCTCGCTCACGGAGTTCGTGCCGTCACACCTCGCGCTCCTCGACCAGCTCACCAGCAGCATCGCGATCGTGCTCAACAGCATCGAGGCGTCGATGCAGACGGAAGGGCTGCTCAAGCAGTCGCAGCAGCTCGCCACCGAACTGCAGACGCAGCAGGTCGAGCTGCAACAGACCAACGAACAGCTGGCGCTCAAGGCGCAGCAGCTGGCGGAGCAGAACGCCGAGGTCGAGCGGAAGAACCAGGAAATCGAACAGGCGCGCCGCGCGGTCGAGGAGAAGGCAACCGAACTCGCGCTCACGTCGAAGTACAAGTCCGAGTTCCTGGCGAACATGTCACACGAGCTGCGCACGCCGCTCAACAGCATCCTGATCCTCGGCCAGCAGCTGTCGGAGAATTCGGAAGGAAACCTGCAGCCACGGCAGGTCGAGTTTGCCAGGACGATCCACGGCGCCGGCACCGACCTGCTCAACCTCATCACCGATATTCTCGACCTGTCCAAGATCGAATCCGGCACGGTGACGGTGATGGCGGAGGAAGTCGTCGTCGCCGCCGTCCTCGACGCGATTGCCCGGCCGTTCCGTCACGAAGCGGAGGCACGCAACCTCTCGCTCGACGTGCAGCTCGACCCAACGACCGGCAGCACGATCGTCACCGATGCGAAGCGGCTGCAGCAGGTGCTGAAGAACCTCCTGTCGAACGCCTTCAAGTTCACCGAACAGGGCGGCGTCCGGCTGCGCGTCGGGCCGGCGTCGAGCGGGTGGAATGTCGAACATCCGGTGCTGTCGCATGCGCCGCGCGTGATCGCCTTCGAGGTCGCCGACACCGGCATCGGGATCGCGCAGGACAAGCAGCGGATCATCTTCGAGGCGTTCCAGCAGGCTGACGCCGGAACAAGCCGCAAATACGGCGGTACCGGTCTCGGCCTCGCCATCAGCCGCGAACTTTCCTCGCTGCTCGGCGGCGAGATCCAGCTGCGCAGCATGCCCGGTGTGGGCAGCACCTTCACCCTCTACCTGCCGGTGGCATACGCCGGCGCCTCGGAGAACGGAGCGGAAGAGCGGCCGGTTGGACACGGACCGTTCGTTCCGGTGCGCGTCATCGACCGCGCCATCGAGCCGGTCCCGGATGATCGGCACGGGGTCGTTGCCGGCGACACGGTGCTGCTCATCGTGGAGGACGATCCCCACTATGCACGGATTCTCCTCGACGAAGCCCACCAGCAGGGGTTCAAGGTGCTGGTTGCGAGCGGCGGCGCCGAAGCATTGGCACTTGCCCGGGAGTTCCACCCGACCGCGGTGTCACTCGACGTCTTCCTTCCCGACATGCTCGGGTGGACCGTCCTGAACCAGCTCAAGCAGGATCCGACGTTGCGGCACATCCCGGTGCAGATCGTCACCCTCGACGAGGATCGCCAGCACGGTCTGGCGTGCGGTGCCTTTGCGTTCCTGCCCAAGCCGACGACGTCGGAAGGGCTGCAGGCGGCCTTTGCGCGGATCCGCGAGTATGCGGTGCCGCGCTCGAGGCGATTGCTCGTGGTCGAGGACAATCCGGCGGAGCAGGTGAGCATCATCGAACTCCTGCGCCACGACGACATCGAGATCGCAACGGCAGCCTCCGGCGGCGAGGCACTGGCGACACTGCGGCGCGAGCCGTACGATTGCGCGGTGCTCGATCTCCGGCTCCCCGACATGTCGGGATTCGAAGTCCTCGAGCACATTCGCGACGATGCGCATCTCCGCGAACTGCCGGTGGTGGTCTTTACCGGAAAGGAGCTGTCGCCCGACGAAGACGCCCGGCTTCGTACGCTGGCGCGAAGTGTCGTGGTCAAGGGTGTCGAATCGCCCGAGCGGTTGCTCGACGAGACGGCGCTTTTCCTGCATCGCGTCGTGCACCAGCTTCCGCCGGAGAAGCAGCGGATGCTCGAACGACTCCATCGCGGTGACGACGACCTCGTGGGCAAGAAGGTGCTGGTGGTCGATGACGACATCCGCAATATCTTTGCACTGAGCAGCGTCCTCGAGCGGCGCGGAATGGAAGTGCTCACGGCGGGGACCGGGCACGAAGCGATTGCCACGCTCGGGCACACCGCCGACATTGCGATCGTCCTGATGGATATCATGATGCCGGAAATGGACGGCTACCAGACGATGCACGCGATTCGCGAGAATCCCGAGTTGCGGCGCCTGCCGATCGTGGCGCTGACCGCCAAGGCGATGAAAGGCGACCGCGAGAAGTGCCTCGAGGCGGGTGCCTCGGACTACCTCGCCAAGCCGGTCAATACCGAGCAGCTCCTGTCGGCACTCCGACTCTGGCTGCACCGTTGAGCACGACCACGGCGGGGGCGACCGACAGGGCCAACATCCTCCTGGTCGACGACCAGCCGGGGAAGCTGCTCACCTACGAAGCGATCCTGAGCGACCTGGGGGAGAACCTCCTCAAGGCGACGTCGGGGAAGGAAGCGCTCGAGCACCTGCTCAAGCACGACATCACCGTTGTGCTGATGGATGTCAGCATGCCGGAGATCGACGGCTTCGAACTGGCCGAGATCATCCGGCAGCATCCGCGCTTCCAGAAGACGGCGATCATCTTCGTCTCGGCGGTGCACCTGACCGACCTGGACCGGGTCAAGGGATATGCGTCGGGCGCAGTCGACTATCTCTCCGTCCCGGTCATTCCCGAACTCCTTCGGGCCAAGGTCAGCGTCTTCACCGAGTTGTACCGGTCGACGCGCGAAGCGGAGCGGCTCAACCGCGAACTCGAACAGCGCGTCGCCGAGCGGACCGCCGAACTGGAAGCGTCGTCCCTCAAGCTCGCCGAGCTTGCCGACAAGCTGCGCGAGGCGGACCGCCGCAAGGACGAGTTCCTGGCGCTGCTCGCGCACGAGCTGCGGAATCCGCTGGCACCGGTCCGCAACGCCGTGAGCATCATGCATCTCAAGGGCTCACTCGATCCCGATCTTCAGTGGTGTCGCGACGTGATCGAGCGGCAGGCAAACCAGCTGACGCGCCTGGTCGACGATCTCCTCGATGTGTCGCGGATCACGCAGGGGAAGATCAAGCTGCGGCTCGAACCGGTCGACCTTGCCGACGTGGTCCGAGCGGCCGTGGAGATGAGCCGGCCGGTGATCGACGCGCAGCATCACACGCTCTCGGTGGCGCTTCCGGAGCATCCGGTCCTGGTCAACGGTGATCAGGCGCGGCTGACACAGGTGATTGCCAACCTCCTCAACAACGCCGCGAAGTATCAGGCCGACGGGGGACGCATCGACCTGGTGGTCAACGCCGAGCCGGGGCTCGCGGTGATCTCGGTGAAGGACCGGGGGATCGGGATCGCGCCGGCGGTGCAGACGCAGATCTTCGAGCTGTTCGCTCAGGGCGAACGCCCGGCAGACCGCCAGCAGGGCGGACTTGGTGTCGGCCTCTCGCTGGTCAAGACGTTGGTGGAGATGCATGGCGGGAGCGTACGTGCGGCGAGCCGCGGCCTCGGACGCGGCAGCGAGTTCACCATCGCGCTGCCGCGGCTCGCAGAAGCCGCCGAGCGACCGGGGCGCGAGAGTGCCGGGGCGCCGGAAGCGGCGGGGCAGCACCACATTCTTGTCGTCGATGACAATCGTGACGCGGCAGATTCGCTCGCCATGCTGCTGCGACTCGACGGGCACCAGGTCACCGTGGCACACGACGGACACCGGGCGCTTGAGCTCGCGCGGCAGGAGCGTCCGGCGATCGTCCTGCTCGACATCGGACTCCCGGGAATGGATGGGTACGAGGTCTGCCGGCAGGTGCGGCAGGAACAGCTTGGTGTCGGGTTGATCGTCGCGATGACCGGCTACGGCCAGGAACGGGACAAGCAGCGGGCGCGCGACGCCGGTTTTGATGCGCACACCGTCAAGCCGGTCGACGTCTCCGAACTCAAGCGCCTGCTGGGCGGCGCGCCAGGCGGATTGCAGCGCGCCTGACCCCGGAGTCGGTTATGTTGGGCGTTCCTCTCCTCACCCATCGGGGATCGCCCACTCGGTGACCGCGTTCGAGCTCAGCGGATTGATTCTTGGCGGGGCCTTCCTCGCCGGCCTTCTCGGTTCGTTGACCGGTCTCGGCGGCGGCATGGTGATCGTTCCGCTGCTCACCATCGGATTCGGCGTCGACCTCCACTACGCCATCGGCGCGTCGCTCATCAGTGTCATCGCCACCTCTTCCGGCGCAGCTGCGGCCTACGTCAAGGAGGGGTACACCAACATCCGACTCGGCATGCTCCTCGAAATCGCCACCACGACCGGCGCGCTGGGCGGAGCATTCCTCGCCGGGGTGATTTCCACGTCGGTGATCGCCTACCTCTTCGCCGGGATGCTGGTCTTTTCGGCCTATCTCTCGGCGCGCCCGCGAGTCGAGCACATCAGCGTGGAGCGATCGGATCCCTGGGCCGAACCGTTGCGATTGACGTCGACCTACCCGACAGCATCCGGGCTGCAGCAATACGGTGTCACGCACGTGCCGGTCGGTTTCGGGCTGATGTTCATCGCCGGGATTCTCTCGGGTCTCCTCGGCATCGGATCGGGAGCGCTCAAGGTGCTCGCGATGGACAACGCGATGCGCTTGCCGTTCAAGGTGTCGACCACGACGAGCAATTTCATGATCGGTGTCACCGCGGCGGCGAGCGCCGGGGTCTATCTCCGCCGCGGGTACGTCGATCCCGCGCTCTCCTTTCCCGTGATGCTCGGCGTCCTCGCCGGTGCACTCCTCGGCGCACGGCTGTTGAGCCACATCCACACCCGGCGGTTGCGGCAGATTTTTGCGGTCGTCATTCTCGCCCTTGCCATCGAGATGGTGTACAAGGCCTCGAGCGGGAGGATCTGACGATGCGACGCTTGTCAGACGATGAGGTCGAACAGGCGGTCGGCAACCTGCTGCGGGGCGGCGTCGTCGTCGCGGCGGTCGTGACGATCGCCGGCGCGGCGGCATACCTCACCCGGCACGGTCGCGACGTGGTGGATTACACAGCGTTCCGAGGCCCCGTGGACGGACTGAATTCCGTCGGAGGGATCGTCGGGCACGCACTGGCTGGGGAGACGACCGCGATCATTCAACTGGGGTTGCTGCTGCTGATCGCGACCCCGGTCGCACGGGTGGCACTTTCGCTGATCGGCTTCATCCGGCAATCGGACCGCACCTACGTCGCCCTGACGGCGGTCGTCCTGGCGATTCTGGCGTTTTCGCTCGCCGGCGGCCGGTTCTAACACCGGTCCGTGTCACCCGCTGCCCCCGGTCGGACCGGACAGGTAGCTTTCAGTATCGCCTCACCACTCTACATCGGAGTTCCTGATGCGCTCGATCACTCGAGCAGCCGCGCTGCTGCTGTCATGCGTGTTTGCGAATCGGCTCGCCGCCCAGTCGCCCGACGCGGCTCCAGCGAAGCCTGCGGCGAAGACGTCGGGACGGTTCATCACGCCGGCCGACCTGAAGAGCTGGAACGCAATCCGCCAGAACGTCCTCTCGAATGACGGCAAGTGGTTTGCCTACGAAGTCGGGCCAGCCGACGGGAACGCCACGATCGTGGTCAAGCGGACGGCGGATTCGACCCACGACGACGTGCGGCGCGTGACCGGGAGCGGCGGCGGGTCGATTGCCATCTCCGGCGATTCGCACTGGCTCGGCTTCATTGCGGCGCCACCGAAGGCTGCTGTCACGGGCGGCGGCCGGCAGGGGCGCGGCCGTGGTGGAGTTCCTGCTGCGGGAGGAGCCGCCACGGATTCGACCGGGCCGACAAAACTCGTCCTGGTGAATCTCACCACCGGCGTCTCGAAGGAGTTCGACCGGATCCGGCGTTTTTCGTTCAATGCCGAAGATGCGTCGTGGATGGTGATGCAGGACGCGGCTGCGGGCGGTGGCGGTGGCGGCCGCGGTACCATCGCGGGGGGGCGTGGTGCTGGGGCGCCTGCGGGTGCCGAAGGGCAGGCAGGTGGCAACAGCGACCTGCTCCTCTACAACCTCACCACTGGCGAAACGTTCAACATGGGGCCGGTCGGTGAGTACGCTTTCGATCGCGACGGCACCTGGCTCGCCTACACGATGTCGACGCCCGATCGTGTCGGCAACGGCGTGCAGCTGCGGAACATGAAGAGCGGCGTCTCCAAGTCGCTCGAAAGCGCGCCGCTCATCTACTCGCATCTCGCCTGGGTCGATTCGTCCGCAGGGCTGAGCGTGATGCGCGGCAAGCTCGACTCGCTGACGCGTGACACCGTCTTTTCGATCGAGGCGTTCACCGGGTTCGGCGCCGAGGGCCCGTCACGGCAGATCGTCTTCGATCCGGCGGGGCGGAAGGACTTCCCGACCGGCTGGAAGCTCGCCTCCGAGCGCGCGCCGCGATACGCGACCGGCCTCGGCACCGTCTTCTTTGGTGTGCGGGAAGCACCGAAGATTCCTCGTGGTGCAGCGACAGGCGGGCGCGGAGGCGAGACTGCGACCGGCGCACCGGGAGCCGGCGGTGCAGGCGCGATCGCACCGGGAGCGCGCGGTGCCGCGGCCGCGGCAGGGAACGATTCGATTCCATCGCTGATCCTCTGGCACTACAAGGATCCGCGCCTCCAGTCGCAGCAGATCGTGCAGGAGCAGCAGGATCGCGCCTTCAACTATCTCGCCGAGTATCGCGTGGCGGACAACCGCTTCGTCCAGCTCGCGGACGACTCGATTCGCTCGGTGACGGTGACCAACGGCGACCGGTTCGCGTACGGCGTCAACACGGCACCATACGAGGAACGCGCCAGTTACACCGGCCGTACTTTCGAGGATGTCTACACCGTCGACCTCGCAACCGGCACCCGCAAGCTGGTCCAGCGGAAGAAGCCGACTGGTCAGATGACGGGATCGCCTGACGGACAGCGGCTCCTCTACTGGGGTCGGGATGCCAACTGGTGGGTGCTCGACTTGTCGACCCTCGACAGCACGGTGATCACCCGCGGCGTGCCGACGTCGTTCGTCAACAGCGATGACGATCACAACAACCTCACGCCGCCGGCTGCGCGCTCATTCGGCTGGAGCAACGACGGGAAGTACGTGCTCCTCTCGGACAACTGGGATGTCTGGAAGGTCGCGACCCACCCCGGGACGCCCGCGGTGAATCTCACCGGCAACGGAAAGCACGATCAGATCCGGTATCAGACGGTTTACCGCTTCGACCCGACGCGCCCGGCCGGCGCTCCGGCGTCTGCACGTGCCGGCCGCGGCGCGAACCCGGCAGATGGGATCGACCTCTCCCGGCCGCTCTACCTCGCGACGTACGGCGAATGGACCAAGAAGGAGGGGCTCTCACGCGTCGATCCTGATGCGGCGGGCGCGAAATCCCTCTTCTTCGATGACGCCAAGGTCGCGATCACCAAGGCGCGCGACGCCGACACCTACCTCTATACCCGGCAGACGTTTGCCCAGTATCCCGACTGGCACGTCTTCGGTCCGAATTTCACCGCAGGCTATCCGCTGACCGACGCCAATCCGCAGATGAAGGAGCTGGCGTGGTCGAGCGGAACGCGACTGGTGAACTACGTCAGCGCCAAGGGCGACAAGCTGCAGGGGGCGCTCTATCTCCCGGCGAACTATCAGCCGGGGAAGCAGTATCCGATGGTGGTCACGATTTACGAGAAGCGGTCGCAGGGGAAGAATGTCTTTGTGTCGCCGAGCGACACGCGGGCACCCGATCCGTCGCTGTACACCGATCGCGGCTATGTCGTCTTCGATCCGGACATTGTCTACAAGGTGAACGATCCAGGGATGTCGGCAGTGTGGTGCGTCGTGCCCGCGGTCAAGGCGGCGATCGCCACCGGGATCGTCGATCCGAAGCACGTCGGCCTCTGGGGGCATTCGTGGGGCGGCTACCAGACGGCGTTCCTGGTGACCCAGACCGACATCTTCGCGGCGGCGGTTGCCGGCGCACCGCTCACCAACATGGTCAGCATGTATGCGTCGATCTACTGGAACACCGGCGGATCCGACGCCGCGATCTTCGAATCGAGCCAGGGGCGATTCCGGGGGAATTTCCTGGAGAACTACGACGCGTACATTCGCAATTCGCCGGTCTTTCATGCAGACAAGGTCCATACGCCGCTGATGATCCTGCAGAACGATCGCGACGGGGCGGTCGATTTCAATCAGGGAGTGACCTACTACAACACCCTGCGGCAGCTTGGGAAGGAAGTCGTCTTCCTGGAATACGTCGGGGAGAACCACGGGCTGGCGAAGCCGGTCAACCAGCGCGACTACGCCGTCCGGATGGCGGAATTCTTCGATCACTATCTCAAGGGCGATCCGGCGCCTGACTGGCTCAAGAACGGTATCCCGCGGCTCAAGATGGAAGAGCACCTTCTTGCGAGGAAGGACTCATTGGCCAAGCTCCTCGACCCGCCGCCGGCGGTGACGGCAGCGACGGCACCGGGGGGACGCAGGTAGCCGCCTGAAACGCGGCGGTGATTGGCACATGTCGTGCGCGGAAAAGCGCCTATTTCACTCTCTTCGGGAGGCTCCATGAAGGTTCGCAGCTTGTGGTTGGCCGTTCTGCTCGCGTCACCTGCAGTCGCTGCCGCGCAGGGCGGGAGCCACGGCTCCGACGCCTACCTTGGCGTCCGGTTCGGCACCTTGGGTATTGGCGGGGAACTGTCCAAGCTCCTCACCAGTCACATCGGCGCACGCGTCGGCCTGAATTTCTTCAGCGCCAGCACGACGCAGACCGAGAAGGACATCAGCTATGACGCCTCACTGAAGCTGCAGGCGTTCACCGGTCTGATCGACCTCTACCCGGGGAATCGGGGGTCGTTCCATCTCACCGGGGGCGTCATGACGAGCCCGCTCAAGATCACGGCGACCGGCCAGGCGAACGGCAGCGATCAGTTTACGATCAATCATCACACCTATGACTCGGTTGGTGTCGGTACGCTGACCGCCACTGCAAAGTGGAAGACCCTTCCTTACGTCGGCCTCGGATTCGGCACCGCCGCCGGGAAGCACAGCGGGCTCAAGTTTGTCTTCGACTTGGGCGCCGGGATCGGCAAGCCAACCGTTCTGCTGAATGCAACAGGCAATGCTCCTGGGCTGCAGAACGACGTCCTAGCGCAGCAGGACACCACGCAGAAGAGCCTCAACAAGCTGGGCGTCTACCCGGTCCTCAATTTCGGACTGGTCTACCGCTTCTAGCCTCTAGTCGGGCGCCGATTTCAAGCGCGTCCAGGCAGTCTCGAATTCTGGTTCGCACCGGCAGCTGATCGCCGGTGCGAACGTGTTTTTGCCGGGGAAGCGATTCTCTGTCGTGGGACCGGCCTGTTGGCGGCTATCTTCCGCCACCGCAGTGACGTCGTGACCGGGAGGATATGTCGTGAGTGCGATCGCTGAGATCCCGATCGGTGCCATCAAGGAGGCGCGCCAGCGCATTTCCGGCATCGCCTATCGCACGCCGCTCCTTCCCGACCGCGATCACGCCGAACTCGTCCTCAAGCTCGAGAATCTCCAGCCGATCGGCTCCTTCAAGCTCCGCGGCGCCGCCAACGCGATGATGTCGGCGCCCCGCGAGTCACTTGCCGGGGGCGTCGTGACGGCGAGTGCCGGGAACATGGCGCAGGGGGTCGCGTGGTGCGCCCGTTCGCTCGGCGTTCCGTGTCGCGTGGTCGTTCCCGAAGGGGCCCCCGCCAACAAGATCGCCGCGATCCGCCGGCTCGGCGGCGAGGTCATCAGCGCGCCATTCGATAAATGGTGGCAGGCGATGCTCGACCACCGCTATCCCGGTGTCGACGGTGTCTTCATCCATCCGTTCGCTGACGCAGCAGTCATGGCTGGCAACGGGACGATCGGGCTCGAGATCCTCGAAGACGACCCCGACGTGGATGCGGTCCTGGTCCCGTGGGGCGGCGGCGGCCTCGCGTGCGGGATCGCGACGGCGGTCCGCGCCATCAACCCTGCCGTGAAGGTCTTCGCCGTCGAGGTCGAGGCGGCGGCCCCGCTCGCGGCGGCCTTTGCCCGAGGCGGCGCTGGCGACATCGAGCCGGTCCGGTCATTCGTCGACGGGATCGGCGGACGAAGTGTTGCGCCCGAAATGTGGCAACTCGCGCGCGAGCTTCTCGCGGGCGTCCTGATCGTGACGGCAGCCGACGTCGCCGCCGCGATCAAGGGGCTCGCCGAACGGAATCGGGTGGTGGCCGAGGGGGCGGGCGGTGCTGGAGTCGCCGCGGCACTCAAGGGAGTCCCCGGTGTGCGCCGGCCTGCCGCGATCGTGAGCGGCGGCAATATCGACCCGGAAAAGCTGGCGGTGATCCTGCGCGGCGGCGTGCCGTGAACCTGTCTACCCGAGGACACGATGGCATCTGACGAACGGTCGACGGTGGAGTTCCTCCCGCTCCCTCCCACGATGAAGCTGCCGTTTTCCGAAGCGGTGCGGGTCGGCAATCTCCTCTACCTCTCCGGCCAGATGGGAACCGACGCGACCGCCAAGCTGGTGTCGGGCGGTATCGAGGCGGAGACGCGGCAGATCCTGACCAACGTCCGCGCGGTGCTCGAGCGCCGGGGATTGGGGCTCGACGCCGTAGTGAAATGCACCGTGATGATGGCCGACATGAAGGAGTGGCCGGCGATGAACCAGGTCTATGTCGAATTCTTCAAGCCGCCGCTCCCGGCGCGGAGCGCCTTCGGTGCAAGCGGCCTGGCTCTCGGCGGCCGGGTCGAAATCGAGTGCATCGCGGTCTTCGATCGCTGAATGCGGACGCGCTATCTTTCCCGTGCTGCAGCCGAACTCACCATCGACTGGATTGGCAGATGACCACACCGACGAAGCACGTCTGGGACGACATCCCCCACGAACCCCTCTCGCCGCTCATCACCCGCAAGCTGGTCTACAACGACCGGTTGATGCTGGGCCAGGTCTTCCTGAAGACCGGCTCGATCGTTCCGGCGCACGAGCATCACAACGAACAGGCGACCTACATCCTCGAAGGATGCCTCCGTTTCTGGATCGGCGAGCATGCCGACCATCCGGGCGACGAGTACGTCGACATCCACGCCGGCGAAGTGCTGCTCATCCCCGGCGGCGTGCGGCACCGCGCCGAGGCGATCGAAGACACCCTCGACCTGGATGTATTTACCCCGCCGCGGCAGGACTGGATCGAAAAGACCGACGGATATCTGCGCGGAACGAAATAGCGTGGATTTCGGGATCAAGGGAAAAACTGCGCTGGTCTGCGGCGCGAGCCAGGGCATCGGTTTCTCGACTGCCGCGGCGCTCGCTGCGGAAGGCGCAACGGTCATCATCTGCTCGCGCAATGAAGGATCGCTGGAACGCGCGAAGAGCCGCCTGAATACCGGCGGCGCGACGATCGATGCGATTGCGGCGGACCTCAGCACCGAAGACGGCCTCAAGGGATTGGTCGACACGGTGCGCGAGCGTCATCGATCGGTGGACATCCTCGTGCCCAACACTGGCGGCCCCCCGACCGGCGCGACGCTCGACATCCCGTGGACCGCCTGGGAATCGGCGGCGACGCTGCTCCTGCGTAGCGCGGTCGAGCTCTGCCGCGCGTTCGTGCCGGGAATGCGAAGCCGGAAGTGGGGCCGCGTGATCGGCATCACGTCGCTTGCAGTGAAGCGGCCGGAACCAGCGCTGGCACTTTCCAATTCGTTGCGCGCCGCGGTCACCGGGTATTACCGCACCTTGGCCGAGGAGATCGGTGCCGACGGCGTCACCGTCAACACCGTGCTTCCCGGATTCACCGAAACCGAGCGGCTGCAGGCGCTGGCCGATGCCAATGCCAAGCGCACCGGTGCGAGCCACGACGCGATCTTCGATCAGTGGCGCGCGCAGTCTCCGCTCAAGCGTCTCGGCCGGCCCGAGGAAGTCGCAGCGATGATCGCCTTCCTCGCGTCCGATCACGCCGGATTCGTGACTGGCCAGGCGATTTGCGTCGACGGCGGCGCGGTCCGGCTGTTGTTGTAGCAGCGTCTCCCGCGTTGGCACCAGCAGTGCAGTCTCGTCCCAAGGAGTAGTGATGGCTCGGCTCACGGAAACGGAATGGATCTGGCGCGACGGCGAATTCATTCGATGGAAGGACGCGCAGGTGCACGTCCTGTCGCATTCGATGCAATTCGGTTCGTCGGTCTTCGAGGGGATTCGCTGCTACAAGACACCGCAAGGGCCGGCAATCTTCCGCCTGCAGGACCATCTGCAGCGGATGATGACGTCGTGCCGTGTCTACCGGATCGACCTGCAGTATGCCGTCGACGATCTCGTGACGGCGTGCTGCCAGGTCGTGGAGCGGAATCAGCTCGACTCATGCTACATCAGGCCGATGGTGGTGCGAGGCTACGGCGCTGCGGGGATGGTGCCGTTCGACTCGCCGGTCGAGATGTACGTTCCGTGCTGGCCGTGGGGTGCGTACCTGGGCGAAGGCGCGCTGGAGAACGGGATCGACGCGTGCGTCTCGAGCTGGCATCGGGTCGCACCCAATACGATTCCCGCCGCCGCGAAGATCGCGGGCAACTATCTCGGTGGACAGTTGATCAAGATGGAAGCGCTGGCCAACGGCTTTAGCGAAGCGATCGCCCTGGGGCCAGGCGGCATGTTGAGCGAAGGCTCCGGACAGAACGTCTTCATCGTGCACGGCGGCACGGTCTACACGCCGCCGATCGACGGGACGTTGCTGACCGGCGTCACGCGGTCAACCATCCTCACCCTCGCCAGTGAAGCCGGCATTCCGGTGCGGGAACAGCCGCTGGCGCGCGAGATGCTCTATGCCGCGGACGAAGTCTTCCTCACCGGGACGGCGTCGGAGGTGACGCCGGTGCGGAGCGTCGATCACATCGCGGTTGGATCGGGGAAGCGCGGGCCGGTCACCAAGCAGCTGCAGCGAGAATACCTCGATATCGCATCGGGAGCGCGCGAAGACCGGCACGGGTGGCTCACCAACGTGGGTGCAGAGGTGGCGGCGATCGCGAACAAGTAGTTCACGATCGCCGCCGGCGCGGCGTCAGTTCTTGACCAGCTCCACGCGGCGATTGTTCTGCCGCCCCTCGGGCGTGTCGTTCGACGCAATCGGCTTGCTCGCGCCGAACCCCGCCGACTTGAGCCGGCTCCCATCGATCTTGTAGTTGTCGACCAGGTATTGCCGCACCGACGCCGCCCGCTTTTCGGAGAGGGTCTGGTTGGTGGCGGCGGTACCGGTGTTATCGGTGTGTCCCTCGATAGTCAGCTTGAGATCGGCGTGCTGCGTCAGCATGTCACCGATAGCCTTGAGCGTCGGTGTTGATTCCCCGCGAATCCGGTCGGAACTGACGTCGAAGAGAATCCCCTGCGTGACGATCCGCCCGCTGGCGTTCAGCCCATCGTAGAGATCGCGGCCGCCGGCGGCGACGCGAAGCCCCGTAAGGAGGGCGCCGTTGTCGTCGGCGTTGGGAAGGGAGATGTGGATCTTGTCCTCGCGCGGGAAGACCAGACCATTGAGCTGGCCGACGCGGGTCGAATTGACGTACCCCTTGGCGTAGCCGCCGTCGACCATGAGGCGGCAGACCTCGAGGTCGTTCTCGCCGACCGGCACGTCCTGACCGGCTTCCTTCGGGCCATTCGGGCCGCGGCCCATGATCCGGCCATTCCCCTGGTCACATCGAAAGGTCAGCTCGCCGTCGTCGCCAAGCCGGAGATCGAGGCCGCTGCCGTTTCCGCCCGTCCGATGGAAGGTGAACTCGACCGTGAACCGCTGCGGCAGCACTTCCGGGAGCGAGACAGTCATGTCCCCTCCGGTCGTGGTGTGGAGATATTTCGTTCCCTTGATGTCGACCACCGTCACGTTCCCGCCAGTGATGTCTTCGTGGGTCGGCAGATCACCGACCTTGTCGGTCGAGAAATCGTCGAAGAAGAGAACGGTGTCGCCGGGAACGAAGTCGTAGTTGAGCCAGGCGCCCTTGCCCGGGGGATCGCTGCTCGCAGTGGCGTCGCCGGCGGTCACCGTCGCGCTGGCGGACTGGTCGGCGCTGGTCTTGTTGGCGGCCGATTGATCCTTGAGCGGTTTCCCCTTGGCATCGACGACGGTCACCTTCTTGCCGTCGGCGTGGGCCTTGTCGATGCAGTCCTGATCATTGACGGCGCAGTTGACCATGCTGTTGATCTTGGTCTGCGCGGCGTCGTTGACCGCGCCGCGGATCATGCCGCCGATCTGCGCCGACGCGGGAGCTGGTGCGGCAAGGAGCGCGAGGAGTGCCCCGGCAGAAAGAGCTGACAGTGCGAGCTTCATCGTGCGCCTCCGGATCGGTTGGTCGATGGATGTAAGCTAGCGGCGGCCGCGGAGTCGTCAACAAACACCGCAATCGGCGGCAAGCCGGCGCGGGCAGCCCGGGCGTTGAACGCCGGCACCTGCGTCGAGACAATTCGGTGCAGCTGGTCGAGCTGTACCTTGAGCTGGGCTGAGAGATCGGTAAAGATCGGGCCGATGTTGTTGGTCGGCCGGCCGCCACCGGATTCGACCGAGCCGAGAAGTGATGCGAGACGATTATTGAGCTTGATCGGGTAGTTCAGCGGGTCCTGCCCGCTCTGGTTCTTCACCTGGTAGATCGCTTCCTCAACATCGCTCAGTGAACGGGTCAGCGAGTCGGCCGCGGCCTTGACGGCGGGATCGGAAATCTTCGCCATCCGCTCGGCGATCTGTGACTTGAGTGCGCGGATCTGAACCACGGCGCCGTTTGCCTCGGAGACCTTGTCGCGAATCCGGATCGCCATCGCGAATTGCGCGGCGAGATCGGCGTCGGTTGCGTCGCGATGGAGCGGGTGCCGGAGGATCGTCAGCGGTTGCGTCTGGGACTTGCCATCGACCGTCAGGTGGACGGTGTAGCGGCCCGGCAGCGCCAGCGGTCCGCTGGTCGTCGCGCCCCAGAGAATCATTGCGGGGAAGGTGGCGGCCTCGGGATACCGGAGATCCCAATTGACCGCGTTGATCCCTTCGGTCACCGGAGCGCCCGCGGCGCGGCCCCGTCCGCGCCCACCTCCACCGCCACCACCGCCACCGCCAGCTGCGTCGCCGCGCCCGCCACCAAGCTCACCACCGCTCTTGCTGGTGAAGATCGTGTCGCCTTTCGCATCGGTGACCTGCACCGTCACCTGCTGGGCCCGTGCCGGAAGCCAGTACGCGATCCGCGCATTGCCGCCGCCGCGGATCGCCACGGCCGGACGCAGGAGGAGCGGCGACGATGGTGACTCACCGGGCGTGACCTGCCGCAGCGCTTCGATGTTGTCGAGGATGTAGAAGCCGCGCCCGTGGGTCGAGATCGCCAGCGAGTTCCCCTGCACGATCAGGTCCGACACGGGTGCGTCGGGGAGATTGAGCGACAGCGATTGCCAGTTGTCGCCGTCATCGTAGGAGAGGTAGACGCCGTGTTGTGTCGCGGCATAGAGCAGTCCGCGCCGGGTCGAGTCTTCTCGCACCGAATGCACGTAGGCGTCGGGGGCGATGCCGGTGACGATCTTCGTCCACGTGTGGCCGAAATCATGGGTGCGGAAGATGTACGGCGCGTCGTCGTTGAGCAGCGGCCGCTTGACGGCAGCGTACGCCGTGCCCGCGTCGAACGCCGACGCGTCGATGATGCTGACGCGGCCAAAGTCTGGCATCCCGCTTGGCGTCACATTCGCCCACGTCTTGCCGCCGTTGCGGGTCACGTGAATCAGCCCGTCGTCCGACCCCGCCCAGAGCACATTCACGTCGCGCTTCGATGGTCCGAGCGCAAAGACCACGGCGTACACCTCGGGGCCGTTCATGTCGCCGGTGATGGGACCGCCGGAGTGCCCCATCGTCGACGGGTCATGACGGGTGAGATCGGGAGAGATCTTCTCCCAGGTATTGCCACCATCTGCCGTTCGCCAGACGTGCTGCGACCCGGCGTAGAGCACCTTCGGGTCGACCGGCGAGAAGACGATTGGATAGGTCCATTGCCACCGTTCGACCAGCGCGCTCGACGGTTCACCCGAAAACATCAGCGGATACGGACCGACTTCCCGCTCTTCGCCGCTGCGGCGATCGAGCCGGGTGAGGAATGAGCCGTTGTTGCCGCCGGCGTAGAAGACATCCGGGTCTTCCGGGTCGGGCGCGATGTACCCCGGCTCCGCGCCGCCGACAGAATAGGTGTTGGTCGTGCCGCCACGCCCGCCGCCGCCACCGCGTCCTCCACGCCCCTCGCCAGCATCACTCGGCACGCAGATGGTGCTGGCATCCTGCTGTGCGCCGCAGACGTGGTACGGCACGTGAGTCGTGGCAACGATGTGATAGAGCTGCGCGGTCGAATAGGTCCGCGCCGAGAACGTGTGCGCGCCGAGAGCATCGAAGGTGATCGCGGCGCCGCCGTCATTGGCGTACATCAGGTGCTGCGAATCGTCGGGGTCGATCCACATGTCGTGCGAATCGCTGCCGGCGTAGTTCGTCATCGTCTTGCCGCCGTCGGTCGAGCGAAGGGTGCCGACGTTCTCGACGTACACCAGGTCCTTGTCGTGGGGATCGGCGGTGACGTGTGTGTAATAGAAGGCGCGCTGCCGGATATTGTGGCCGCTGTTCACCAGCGACCATGTCGCGCCGGCGTCGTCGGATCGAAAGAGGCCGCCGTTGTCACTCTCGATCTCGGCATACACGCGGTTGGGATCGGCGCCTGAGACCGAGACGCCGATCTTGCCGTCGATTCCGGCGGGAAGGCCGGGATTGCGGGTGATCTCCTGCCAGTGCTCGCCGCCGTCGGTCGACTTGTAGAGACCGCTCCCCGGGCCGCCGCTCGACATCGTCCACTCATTGCGCATCGCTTCCCAGAGCGCAGCGTAGATCACATCGGGGTTGTGCCGGTCGATCGAAATATCGATCGCTGCCGTCTTGTTGTCGTGATAGAGCACCTTGCGCCACGTCTTCCCGCCGTCGGTCGTCTTGTAGACGCCACGCTCCTCGTTCGGCGTGCTGTAATTCCCGAATGCGGCGACGTACACGACATCGGGATTGCGCGGATCGATGCGGATCTTCGAAATCGTCTGATCCCGGCCGAACCCGACGTGGGTCCAGGTCTTCCCGGCATCAGTCGACTTGTAGACGCCGTCGCCGGCCATGATATCGCCGCGGATGCACGCCTCACCCATCCCGATGTACACGATGCTGGGATCCGATTCGGAGACAGCCACGGCGCCGACCGAAGCGGAATGCACCTGGCCATCGGTGATCGGCGCCCAGCTGGTACCCCCATCGGTCGTTTTCCAGAGTCCGCCGCCCGCGGCACCGGCGTAGGCGACCTTCGGCTCCCCTTTCACGCCGCTGATGGCAATCGACCGACCCGCACGTTCGGGGCCGATGTTGCGCCAGCGGAGGCTCTTGAGGATCGCCGAATCGATCGGCGCCGTGGGTCCCGCCGGGTGGTGAGACCCGACGACGGTCGTACTGACGGTCGAAGCCAGGCCGAGGGCGGCGATCGCTGCTGCAAGCCGAAGCATGAATGAACCCGGTATGAGGATGTCGGAGTGTAGCGAAGGCGGCTCTTGTACGCGAGCTACCGTTCGTTCAGATCACACCTTGATCTCGATCGGATGCCCCGAAAAGGTTACGGGAACGCTGCTGTTCGAGCCGATGACCCGGACGTCGAGGCGCCGCGGCACTGTCCCTCGCGGCCAGGAGCCGGCGGCGAGACTGACCGAGAGTATGCGGGCGGCGTCGTTCCACTTTAAGCGGAGTGTTGTCGACTCGCCGCGACGGTAGTCAAAGGTATGACCATCGTCGTCGTACCACTGCGCATCGCCGTCAGTCCCGGGGTAGATCGCGATCGTCGTGGCGGAGTCAACCGGCTCGTCGACGTACTGGCGGACCGGCCCGAACGGAACGATGGCGCCGGCCCGCAGATACAGCGGTATCGTCGCCAGGTCGACCGGACGCTGAAGTTCGCGACCGCCCGCAACACGCTGGCCGGTCCAGAAATCGAACCAGTCGCCGCGCGGCAGGTAGACGCTGCGCGACGTTGCGCCCTTCTCGACCACCGGTGCCACCAGCAGGTCGCGGCCCCAGAGATAGCAGTCGGCGCGTGCCACAGCGACCGGATCGTTGGGATAGTGGAGCCACAGCGCGCGCATGATCGGCATCCCCGTCTCGTGGCACTCGCGGACGGCGGTGTACAGGTACGGCATCAATCGCGATCGGAGTTCGAGATACTGGCGGCAGATCGGTTCGACCGCAGCGTTGTGCAGCTCGGCGGGATCGACGTGGAATCTCCCTGACTCCGGCGGGCCCCCGTCTCCACCGTCCCATCCCCACGGCAACCGCAAGTGCCAGTTGCGCCCATGCGCGCGAAAGAGCGGACAGAAGGCGCCGAACTGGAACCATCGTACGTGCAGCTCGCCGGTGTATTCGGCCGTCGGCGAGAAGCCGCCGATATCGGTCCCCCAGAACGGCAACCCGGAGAGCCCCGCGTTGAGTGCGACAGGGATGTGGGTCTTCAGCGTTTCCCAGCGACTCTGCACGTCACCCGACCAGATGAACGATCCGTACCGCTGCACACCGGCGGCTGCGTTGCGGTGCAAGGCGAACGGACGCTCGTTCGGCCGGTACTGCTGGCTTCCTTCCCAGTACATCCGGTGCCGGTTGATCTCCGACGGCACGTCGTAGTCGTCTCCCTGATCGGGCCACCATCCGTCGGCACCGTCGTCCATCGGCCCCTTGTGATACGGCCAGTAGCAGGCGACGTGACGGTCATCGGGCCAGTGATTGTCGGCGGTCCGCCCACTCGGCTCGGGCGCCGTGCACCGATTGTGGATGTTGCCGATCAGATGATGACCTTCGATGACGCTGTGGAGCACCACCTTGAAATGCCTGTCGTGGAGGGTCGACAGCATCTGTCGCGGATTGGGGAAGTTGACTGGATGCCAGGTGAACTCCCCGTTACGCGTATTCCAACCGGACGGAGCGAACTCGGTACCGAGATAGATCAGCGCGTCGCAGGGGAGGCGCTTCTGCCGGAAGGTCTCGGCGATGCCGAAAATCTCGGTGGGACCAGCGAGCGTGCGATGCGACTGCAGGTAACCGAATCCCCAGCGCGGCGGCATGTCGGCGAATCCAGTGATCCGCGCGTATTCGCGCATCACGACGGCGGGATCGGCGGAGGCGACCACGAAGCAGTCGAACGGCGCTGGCGTGTCGTGATGTGGTGCGAATGTCGCGTCTGCTCCGGTGAAATCGAATGCACCAGAAGGCGCATGAATGAAGAGTGCGGACGTGCCAGTGGAAATCACCCATTGAATCGGCGCGCGGATTCCGTTGGTGGAAAGTCGGTAGCCGTCGGATCCATTGATCATCCGTTCGACCGTGCCACGCCGGTCAAACTGCGGCCCGCCTTCGCCGAGACCGAGGAGCGGACCCGGTCCGACCTGAAACGAGACGCCAGCGTGGACCGGATCGAAGGTCAGCTGCTGCACCGGATTTCCGTCGGCGTTCGTGACCCGAATCGACGGCGGCGCGGCGGTCACGTCGACAACCAGCGTGCCCGCCCGTTCGCGATGCACGGTTCTCGTGCGTCCGGCGACCCGTCCGATCTTCGATTGCGCCAGCTCTCCTGTGTCGGGGAGCGGGACAATCTTGCCATTGATGAGCGGCTGCATCGTCAGGCGAACTGTCACCGGCGAGACAACCGCAATCGACAGCTCGACCGGAGTGCCTCCGACGATGAGATCCGGCGCGAGGGAGTGCCGCACCGGAACGGCGAGTGCTGCGCTGACGGCTCCGAGTCGCTGGACTGCTTCGCGACGGGTGAGGTGGTCGGCCATTGGATTCCTGGCTGCAGGCGGGGGATCGAAGAATACTGCGGCGCCGCGGCTCATACCGCTGGTGAGTATCTTTCGGCGACCTCCAACTACCCAACCAGGTGTTCCAATGCGACAGCTTCGCTCCTGCCTGCTGGTCCTCGTTGCGGCCGCCCCGCTCGGCGCTCAGGGACTCGATTCGGCGGCGCTCGCCGGTCTTCGGTGGCGCAATGTCGGCCCCGCGAACTTCATGGGGCGCGTCTCCGACGTGGCGGGAATACCGGGGCCTTCCAAGACCCTCTTTGTCGCCGCGGCTGGGGGCGGGATCTGGAAATCGACCAACAACGGCCAGACGTGGCGACCAGTCTTCGACGACAAGCGCGTCATTTCGATGGGGATGCTCGCGATCGCGCCGTCGGATACCATGCAGGTGTGGGCCGGAACGGGCGAGCCGAATTCGCGCAACACGATCGAGCCCGGTGCCGGGATCTACAAGTCGACTGATGGCGGCGTCACCTGGAACTTCATGGGGTTGAAGGAGACACAGCACATCGGGCGGATCGTTGTCGACCCGCGCGACCCCAACACGGTGTACGTCGCCGCCCTCGGCGCGGCGTGGAAGGCGAATCCGGAGCGCGGGCTCTACAAGACGATCGACGGCGGGAAGACCTGGAAGCTGGTCAAGTTCATCAGCGACAAGGCCGGTTTCGTCGATGTGACGCTCGATCCGCGCAACCCTGACGTGATCTACGCCGCAGCGTGGGAGCGGCTCCGGACGCCGTACTCGCTCAAGAGCGGCGGCCCGGGGTCGGGACTCTGGAAGTCGACTGACGCCGGCGCGACGTGGTCGGAGATCAAGGGGAATGGCTTTCCTGATGGGGTCAAGGGGCGGATCGGGCTGGCGCTCGCGCCGTCGAACCCCGACATCGTCTACGCATTGACGGAAGCCGCCGATACCCAGAAGGGTGGCGGGTACACCCCCGCTCGTGCGCCTCGCGCGACCGGACTCTATCGCTCGACCGACGCCGGCAAGACGTGGACCCAGATGAATCACACCGACACGCGGCCGTTCTACTACTCGCAGGTCCGCGTCGATCCGAAGAACCCCGATCGCGTCTACTTCTCGTCGACCGAGCTGCAGGTGTCGGACGACGGCGGCAAGACCGCGCGCAACGCGGCGCAGCAGGTGCACGTCGACGACCATGCCCTCTGGATCGATCCGCATGACCCGGAGCGGTGGGTCGTAGGGAACGACGGTGGCGTCGCCATCACCTTTGATCGCGGCGGCAACTTCTCGCAGGGCCAGAATCTGCCGATCGGACAATTCTACGAAGTGAGCTACGACTACGCGGTGCCGTACAACATCTGCGGCGGCGCGCAGGACAACGGCGCCTGGTGCGGGCCGAGCCGGCGCCGCACTGGCGGTGTCAGCAACGCCTACTGGTTCACGATTCACGGCGGCGACGGATTCTATACCGCACAGGATCCGACCGACCCCGATGTGGTCTATGGCGAATCGCAGGGCGGCAGTGCCAGCCGAGTCAACCTCAAGACCGGCGAGCAGCTCGGCTTCCGCAAGCCGACCTGGACCGATCAGTACCGCAAGTGGGAGGATTCGATCGCGGTGGTGCGCGGCGATCCACTCAAGGCGGCATCGAAAGAGACCAACGCCGCCATCGCGAAGCTTCGTGCCCAGCAGCGGCAGGATTCGGTCGACCTGGCACTGCGGTTCAACTGGAACTCGCCGTTCATTCTGTCACCGCACAATCCGTCGGTGATCTACTTCGGTGGCAACCGCGTGCTCAAGTCGACGCAACGCGGTGAGAACTTCCAGTTGATCTCGCCCGACCTGTCGAAGAAGGAACAGGCGAAGATCGATACGTCCACCACGTGGACCGGTGGCGTGACACTCGATGCCACCGGAGCGGAAACGTACGGCACGGTGGTGACGCTGGCGGAATCGTATCTCAAGCCGGGGATGCTCTTCGCGGGGACTGACGACGGCAACGTCTGGATGTCGCACAACGACGGCGCAGCGTGGGAGAATCTCACCGGACGGTTTCCCGGACTTCCCGACAACCAGGTCTACGTCAACCGGATCGAACCATCGCACTTCGACACGTTGACCTTCTGGGTGGCATTCGACAACCATCGTCGCAACGATTTCACGCCGTACCTCTATGTCACGAATGACGGCGGCCACAGCTTCAAGTCGATCGTCAACAACCTGCCGCACGACGGTGTTGGCGATTTCGTCCACGTGATCCGTGAGGATCCCCGCAATCAGAACCTCCTCTTCGTCGGGACGTCGATCAGCGCGTACGTGTCGCTCGATCGCGGCGCCACGTGGAATCGCTTTGCCAGCAGCCTGCCGTCGGTTCCGGTCTTCGACCTGAAGATTCATCCGCGTGATCACGAGTTGATCGCCGCCACGCATGGCCGCGGTTTCTGGATCGTCGACGTCGCACCGCTCGAGCAGATGACGTCTGCAACACTCGCTGCCGGGACGTACCTCTTCGAACCGAAGACGGGCTATCAGTGGGGCGAAGGGCCAGCGCTGATGCAATCGGGCAACGGGAACGGACAGGCGTTCTTTGCGATTCCGAGTCCGGCGTACGGCGCCGACCTGTCGTACCGCCTGACGGGAACCGAGACGGGACCGGTGCGATTCGTGGTCACCAACGTCGCTGGAGACACGCTCGCCTCGATGAACGGCCCCAGTGGAGCCGGCATTCACGACGTGACCTGGAACTATCAAGGGCGCGTCCCGCCCGCGGCACCGGCACCGCTGACGCCCTCCGAGCGGCGCGACAGCATCCTTCGGGCAGTGCGCGCGCCGATCGTCCTCGACTCGTTGCAGCGCGCCAGGTTCGACACCGCGGCGATCGCGCGGGCGCGCACGTTGCTGCGCCCCGCCGGCGACTCCGCGGACGCTGCTGGCCGCGGCGGGCGTGGAGGCCGGGGTGGCGGCCCTGCTGCAGGCGGTGGGCGCGGGAACGGCGCATGCGAGCGGCCGCTGACGATGTGGGATTCGTTCTGCGCCAGGCCGGCTGAGGTCGCCCCGCGCGGCGGCGTTCCCAACGGTGAAGGCGCCGGCGGTGGGCCCGGAGGACCGGAATCCGCCAACGTCATCAAGATCTTCGACATCATCGGCATCAAGCCGCCGGCAGGTGGTCGCGGCGGGCGGGGCGGCGGCGGTGGCGGTCGCGGGGGCGCCGGCTCACTGGTCGGCACCGGGGATTATCTCGTCACGATGACGGTCGGCGGCCACAGCTACCGCCAGACGCTGCACGTCGAGCGGATCAACGGCGGAAGCGATGTCCAGCAGGGAATCGGCGGCAAGGAGGACAAGGGGGACCCGCACCTCCAGTGACCGAAGCCGATCTCGAGGAGATTCTTTCCGATCCGACACCGGACCTGGTGTCGGATCTGCGCCAGGTCGACGGTGACATCATCGTCCTCGGCGCTGGCGGCAAGATGGGGCCGTCGCTGGTGCGACTGGCGCGCCGAGCGACACAAGACGCCGCAACGCCGCGGCGGGTCGTTGCAGTCTCCCGATTTTCCGATCCTTCGACGCGCGCCGCACTCGACGCGTCGGGGGCGGAGACGATCAGCTGCGATCTATTCGACGCTGATGCCGTCGCTGCACTTCCCGACGCGCCGAACGTCGTGTACATGGCCGGCAGGAAGTTCGGCACCCGCGACAACGCTGCCGCGACGTGGGCAACCAATGCGTACCTCCCCGGAGTCATTGCCGACCGGTATCGCCAATCTCGCATCGTGGCCTTCTCGACCGGCAACGTCTATCCGCTCCATCCCGCGCCCGGGCCGGGGCCAACCGAGCGCGATCCGGTGGCCCCGGTCGGAGACTACGCGGTCGCCGCCCTTGCCCGCGAACGGGTGTTCGAATTCTTCAGCGAGCGCCACCGCACACCGATGGCGATTGCGCGACTCAACTACGCCATCGAACCGCGATACGGTGTGCTCCGCGACATCGCCGACGCGGTCCGCGGCCGCCGGCCGATCGACCTGGCGATGGGATATGTGAACCTGATCTGGCAGCGCGATGCCAACGCCGTCGCGCTCCGGCTTCTCCGGCAGTGTGCTGTCCCGCCGTTGATGCTGAACGTCACTGGCGCCGTCGTGCTGTCGGTTCGCGAGCTGGCCGAAGCGTTCGGGCGCCGATTTGATGTCGCGCCGCGATTCACCGGAGATGAGGCGGCGACAGCGTTGCTCAGCGACGCGTCGGAGTCCGTACGACTCTTCGGCGCGCCGCCGGTCGGCATCTCCGAGATGATCGAGCATGTCGCTGAGTGGATGGCTGCGGGTGGTCGATCGCTCGGCCGTCCGACGCATTTCACCGAGCGCGAAGGGACCTTTTGACCAGCGTTCGAGCGCGGCTTGCCGACGGACTGGTGATCCCGGCGCATCCGCTTGCGCTCACCGCGCGGCGCACGCTCGATGAGCGCCGGCAGCGCGCGCTGACGCGCTACTACATCGACGCCGGTGCTGGCGGCGTTGCCGTCGGCGTGCATACAACGCAATTCGCAATGCACGAGCCGCGTCGCGGGCTTCTCCGGCCGGTCCTGGAGCTGGCCCGCGATACCGTCCGCGACCATCCGTCACGTCGCGCTGCGCCACTCCTGATCGCGGGTGTCATCGGTGGCCGCGCCCAGGCACGCCACGAAGCGACGCTCGCCCGGACTCTCGGCTACGATGCGGTGCTGCTCGGTTTCAATGGTCTAGGCGCGACAACGGACGACGCGCTCGTCATTCATGCGCGCGCGATCGCCGAGATCCTTCCGGTGATCGGCTTCTATCTCCAACCGTCGGTCGGCGGCCGAGTCCTCGGCTATCGCTTCTGGCGCGATTTTGCGGAGATACCTGGTGTGGTTGCGATCAAGATTGCGCCATTCAATCGATACGCAACGCAGGTGGTCATCCGCGCCGTCGCCGATTCGGGACGAGAGCGCGAGATCGCATTGTACACCGGAAACGATGATCATATCGTCGTCGACCTCCTGACCCGATTTCCTGCGGGCGCTGGTCGCTCGATTCAAGTCGTCGGCGGCCTTCTCGGCCACTGGGCGTTCTGGACGCGCCGAGCAGTGGAACTGCATCGACGCTGTCACCGGATTGTCACGGACCGGCGGGCGATCCCCGCGCAACTGCTGCAACTCGCGGCGGCGACGACCGACGCGAATGGTGCGGTGTTCGACGCGGCGCACGATTTCCGCGGCTGCATCCCGGGGATTCACGAAATCCTGCGGCGGCAGGGACTGCTGGCCGGGACGTGGTGTCTTGATCCGGCGGAGGGCTTTTCACCAGGGCAGATGGCCGAGATCGATCGGGTCTGCGCGGCGTATCCCGGTCTTACCGACGATGCGTTCGTTGCCGAGCGCATCGATCGCTGGATGAGGTGATCCGGTTCCTCAGCGGTTGCAGAACGCTCCAAGATTCGATGAGAGCAGCCGCTCCCGATCGACGGGCGCAAGCTGCAGCAGATCGATTTTCGCCATCGCTGTCTCCGCCAACCGCAGCGGCACACCGGTCCCGTAGGTGAAGCGCGAGGTGCCGACGGTGCGCAGCAGCAGTTCGAGGTGATCCTCCGGCGGTCCCCAGATGCAGGAGATATCCCAGAGAATCCGCTCCGCCTCCTCCGGCGTCGATCCGAAGTGCACCTGCTCGATGAAATCGCGGTCGGCATGGGTGATGATGAAGCGCGTATCGCGAGCAGCGCGGATGAGGGTGCGCACCGCCCACGTGGGAAGGTCCTGCGCCGCGTCGTTCGGGTGCCGTTGGCGAATGTCTTCCAGGCGCATGCACATCATCACCGGGATTCCGCGCGTCCCCGCGGCGTCGGCAAGTCGCTGTACCTCGGTCCCCGCTGGAGGAAGCCCGTACCACGTCGGATCGCAGCGCACGGCGGGTACCCCGCGCCGCTGCGCCTCGTCGAGCACCGACTCCCATCCCGGACGCCCCGGATGAACCGCGGGGATCGGTCGCAACATCGAGTGCGCATCAGCGGCGTGATAGAGGGCGGCGTTGCCGCTCGCGGGATCGGTCCAGTAGGCGGCGCCTAGATGCGACACCCATGCCGACGTCGCGCCGGCCGCGGCGCAGGTGGCGACGAGCGTTGCGGCGTCCCACGCTCCGATGTCGCGGAACGGGTACGTTCCGATAAACGTGTTGACATCGATCTGGCTCATGCGGTGAAAGCACCCCGGGGAAAGATCGCTGCGGCGTTGCGCCAGCAGACGCGCTCGTAGTCCGCCGTGGAAAGGATGCGCTCGAGGTGGCGGAGCTTTGCCCATCCGGTGCACATCGTGATGTCGCACCCCCAGAGAAGTCGTCCCGCGCCAACCATTGCGATACACGCCTCGAGCATTCCGCCGTCCACGCCGCTTCCCGACAGGTCGATGTAGATGTTGTCGTCGGCGCGGGTTGCGGCCAGTGTATGGGCCCATTCGCCACCGCCGCCGATGTGCGCGAGAATGAACGCCACGTCGGGATGGCGGCGCGCCAGGCGGGCGAGTTCGAGACCGTCGGACGCTTCCTGGGCAGGCCACTCGCGTCGGCGATGCTGCCAGATGTGATGCAGGATCGGTACGCCATGTCGTGATGCTGCCGCGGCGATCTCGTCGACCAGCGGGTCGTCGGCGCGGCGGCTGGCGGCGAGCTTGATGCCGATCATCCCCGCGGCAAGGCATCGCGCGATCTCATCGAGGGCATGGCGGGTGTAGTTCGGATTGACGCACGCGTAGCCGCTGATGACGCCGGGGTGCGCGCCGATCAACTCCAGGAGCGCATCGTTTCCGGTGCGCACATCGTCCGGGGATGGGAAATACGTCGGTGAGGTCCGTCCCCAGGTGCCGAGTATCGATGCAACATGCCGGGTGATGCCGATCGTGGCGCCGGCCTTCAGCCGAGACGCGTTGCGCTCCTGCCAATCGGCCCGCCCTCCGGCGGCCTGGTAGAAATGCGCGTGCACGTCGATCAGCATTGCCGGAGAATCTCGTCGAGGGTAGCCATGGCACGGTCAATCTCGTCGTCGCCGTGTGCCAGCGACACGAAGTTGTAGGCGCTGCGCTTGAACAGGAGTCCTCTCCCTGCGGCGGCGACGGCCATCCGGCGTCCGCATTCGTCGTCGTCAAACCGGAGGTAGCACATCTCGGGAATGCCGCTGGCGACGACCCCGTCGTGGCGTTCCGCCAGCACCGTGAGTCCGCGCCAGAGCCGGTCACCGCGGGCTGCCAGGTGCTCGGTGACCCGTTCACGCTGAAAGACGCCAAGGACGGCGGTCGCGGCGGCGAGCGCGACGAACTCCGTTGCAGCGGTCGAGGAAATCCAGGTCTGTGCGATTGCCCGCATCACCTCGCGCGATCCTCCCACAGCCGCGAGCGGAAACCCGTTGGCAAGCGCCTTTCCGATCACCATGAGATCCGGGACCACTCCCCAGCGCTCCGCCGCACCACCAATCGCAAGGCGGAACGCCGTCTTGATCTCATCAAAGACGAGCAACGCGCCGCAGCGTGCGCTCTCCTGGCGGAGTGTCTGCAGCCATTCGAGAGTGGGAGGGGCTTCGATGACCGGTTCGACGACGACGCACGCAAGCGAGTCGCCTGCCGCGCGGATGGCATGAATCGCCGCGTCGCAGTCGTTGAACGGGACACTACCGTACGACGCGCGCACCGACTGCGGTACGCCCTGCGCGTCGCTGCACCAGTCGAGCCAGCCGTGGTAGCCGCATCCCAGCACGCGATCGCGACCGGTTCGCACCCGGGCGAGGCGGACGGCAGCCGCAACCGCCTCGGCGCCGGTCTTGAGAAACCGGATCTCCTGCATCCAGGGAATCGCGGTACCGAGGAGCGCCGCAAGCTCTTCTTCGTCGACCGGCGAGAGCGCCCCGGTGACGCCGCGATCGATGGCGTCGAGCGCCGCCGCAGTGACGGCCGGATGACCGTATCCGAGCGCCACGGAGCCCAACCCCATGATGAAGTCGAGGTACTCGCGCCCGTCCCGGTCGCGAACGGTGCACCCATGACTCGATTGCATCCGCAACGGGATCCGGGTCGCGTCAGCTGCGAACAGGACGTCCGGTCGTTTGCTGCCGGTCGACGTGAACCCCGCGACGCCCATCAGGCGAGCTCGATCTCGCCGAGGTGCGCGGGGTCGTGCCGATCGCCGCGCAGATAGGCCCACCCCGGTCCGCCGCTCCAGATCAGCTGCCCCGAACGCCGCACGCGATCGGGCCGCATCTCGTTGACGATCAGGTCAAAGCCCGGCCGATCGTTGCGCAGCAGATCGACAAGCCCGGCCGCAGGGATCCGCAGCGTGACACAGTAGCCGTTGTCGGTTCGAGTCCAACGACCCGACGGCGCTTCGCGAACGGTCGTACCAATGGAGCGAGTCACGACGGCGCCGCCCTCCGCGAGGCGAACCAGCCAGCCGTCGGTGTGCTTCCCGGGCAAGTTGGAATAGATCTGCAGCCCGTCGGCGTTGATGTCGTCCGGTTCGTTGTCGAGCAGCAAAGGTGCGGCACCTTCGGGACGGAGGATCATCTCGTCCTTGACGACGTTCACGGCGAGATACAGTTCGTGATCCGACCAATTGAGGTACGCCGTCGCGGAGAACGACTCGGGGCCAGCGTAGGCGACTTCCGTCCGGTAATACTGATGCTCGTCGTCGAGGGCCAGCGGCATCCGGCGATTGAATCCGGCAAGTGTCCCGTCGAGCGACGGCGGCGCGTCGATCCATATCGCGGTTGCCCTGGTCGGCACCGGTCGGTCGAGGACATACGTCGCGCGACCGAGCGGCGCAGCACGACCTCCGCCGAGGGTGACACGTCGCGCGCCGTGCGCGATGGTCACGCTCGACGGTCCGGGTTCGATCGTAGTCGTGAGGTCACCTTGCTGAACGTGAACCGTCGACGCTGAGACGTCGAGAGCGGTCACCGTACCGCCGAAGTCGATCACCGCCGCCATCACGGCATGATCGGCGTTCTGACGACGAATCAGAAACCGACGCGGCGAGCGATCACCGGGCAGCCCGGGGCCGTGGGCTCGCAGCAGATCACCGTCGCCGGCGAACCACGCGCGTAGAGCCTTCGAACCCTCCATCGCAGTGATGAGCGTATGTGCACCAGGGTCGCCGTCCCCCTCGCATCGCTCGACATCGTAGAGAAAGTCGTTGGTGCTCGGCTCGGCGATCCAGCGCCCGGATGGTTCCAGTGCAATGTCGCCGTGCAAGTGCCATGGAAGCTCGAACCGGTGCGACACGCTCGACTCGAACGTGACCAGGTCGACGAGCCAGTCGGGTCCGATCACGATGCGGCGCCGTGCGTCGCCCCACGATGCGGCACACCACGCCCAGTCATCCTCCGTCGCGAATGCTTCGCACCGCGCAGCTTCGACCCGCCGTTGATCGTGGCCATCCTCGAGCGGCGCATTGTGCGCCATCGTCGACCGGTACCAGAAGAGATCCTGCATCACGTACGATCCGGCGCCCGGATCGGCAAGCCAGTGGACGCCATCCGCGTGCACGGTGAGATGCAGGCGATCCGGATGGCCGTGCCCTCCGCCCGTGGTACCGCCACATTCGAGCGACACGTAGCGGTCGCCGCGCCGGAAGACCGCCAGTCCCTGGTCTTCGAGGAGACGGGTATGTCCGCTCCACGGTTCCGCAGGAGCGGGGAGTTCCGGTGGAATCGTCAGCAGCGCCCACCACGAGAGCTCCGACCGACTCCGCGCGGCGGGAAGCGGCAGGCCGGCGTCGTGGAGGTACGAGTCGTACGTCGCCTCCTCGCGCGGAGGTGAGGCGTAGAGGGCCGCAAGCCACTCGGTAACGTGGCCCGGTGCGCGATCGCCGAGGGCAGCGCGCCCCGCTTCCCACGTTTCGACATACGCAGGGTGCGCCAGCGAGACGCCGTACCGGGAATCCTTCCGCGCCGGAAATGTCAGATCGGGGAGTGAGGTGTCGGCGGGAGCCATGAGGGCCTCGGCGAGGTGCGATGCCACTGCGTCGTCATCAAGCAGTGGTGCACCAGCCGCCGCGGCCCATTGCAGCCCGACCATCAGTCCGCGCATCGCGAAGAGGTGGTAGTTCTCCCCTTCGAACCACATTCCGTCGCGCAGGAATCCGGTGCCGAGGAGGCCGAGGAGCCCGGTGCGCCCCTCGATCGCGGTGAGCGCGAGTTCTTCGTCACCAAACCAGACGGCGACCGCGGTCAGCGCTGCACTGTTCCACGCCTGGCGGTTGGACAACCCCTCGTTGAATTCACCAATGAGGGTCGCGGCTTCGTCCGCGATGGCGCTGATCCGCTCGATATCGTCCTCATCGAGGAGATCAAGCTCGCGAAGGATGAATGCGGCGGAGAGATAGTCGAGCAACCAGATCGACTCGAGATAGGTCGAGAAGAAGAGGTGCGTCGGCCCGAGAACGTTGTCCTGGTTGGGGAGCTCGAAATAGAGCGTGTAGTACGCCGCCAGGATGTCGCGCGCGCGTACACCGGCATCCTCTCGCCCGGTCATCGCGCACACCGTTGCCAGATGTGCCGCGCGCTCGGCGACCCAGAGGTGCTGCGCGCGGGCCCAGTGGGCATGATGGCGAGGACCGCTGAACGAGGTGTCGCAGACCGGGCAGCGATGACGCTCCGGGCTCCACGGATCGAAGGCGAGCGGGGCGCCATCGTCGGGGCAGACGCCGCCATCCCGCGAAAGGAGCGCCTTGGCCTGCGGGACGATCGGCATCCGGTCCAGCACGGGAGTCGCCCGCTCCACCAGCCGGTCGCGGAGGAGCGACAGATCCGCGGACCTATCGATCAGCTGGCGGCGTTCGGTCAGGGCGTCGAGATCTAGCATTGCAGGAATGTTAGCGGGATCGATCGGCGTGGATGGCAGGTCATTCGGCCCGGACGCCATCCCGCGCCCAGACAACGGGAAGGACGCGGGCGCCGGCGGCCTGTGCGGCGGCGATCGCCGGGGCAGGGTTGTCGGGGACGATGAAGAACATGGAACCACCGGCTCCGGAGCCAGCGGCCTTTCCGCCCACGGCGCCGACACGCTCCATCGTCTTCTCGAGCGCCGCCATCGCGGGGGTCCGCATTGCAGCGTCGAGTTGCAGCTGATGCAGCCAGTTGGCCTGCAGCACGCGCCCGACGCCGATGAGATCGCGCGCCAGGAGCGCCTCCGCCATCGCCGTCGCACACTCAGCCATGCCGCGCAACGCACCGGCGACGGCGCGGTCACCGGCCGCATATGCGGCCATGACACGAGTGATCGTCTGGCCGGAAAAGCGTGATTGGCCGGTGTAGCAGAGCACGGTGTGTCGGGCGAGCGTCGCTGCGAAGTCCGGATCCAGTGCCAACGCGGTCGCTTGGGTGCCGTCGCGATCAAAGGCGAGGAAGTTGAAACCACCGAGAGCCGCGGCGAACTGATCCTGCTTTCCTCCCGCGACCGCAGCGTCGATCGTTTCGAGCGTCCACGCTGATTCCGCGGTCTCGATCGGCGACGCAACGGAATCGGTCGCCGCATTGCACGCGTGTACCAGCGCGACGCTGAGTGCTCCCGAGCTGCCGAGCCCCGAACCAGCCGGAGCCGTGGCGGATGTCCGGAGCATGCATGGCCCGAGGCGTGCGCGGCCGATCGCCGCTTTCGGCAACGTGAAGACGCCGTCACTGGAGAGAGCCGTGACATCGGATCCGGTACAACGACTGCCCACATCGCCGGCGACCAGTTCGTAGCGATCATGGTCGCACCGCAATTCGACGCGTGTGCGCAGGTCGATCGCGGCGTTCACGACCCGGCCGCGCTCGGTGGTCGCAAACGGCGCGACATCGGTCCATCCGCCGGCGAAATCGAGACGCACCGGTGCGGACACGACGATCGATTGCTTGTCGCGCATCGTCATTGCGCCACGTGCCATTGTGTAATGGTGGGGAGTTCGCCGCGAAGATCCATTTGCACGCCGAGGATCCGCCGGTTCATCCCCTGCACGCCACGCGCATCGTAGAGAAACGCCGCGGGGACACTGTCGGCGAAGAACTGGAGCTGCTGCGCGATCGTCGCCGGCGGCGTGATCCCGGTGGCGGTGAGCAGCGGCGCGAGCTGACCCAGTCCGGGATCGCCGGTGATCCCCATGACCGCGGCGTCAAAGTCATGCGTCACGCCCTGCACGCGATCGAGGAACGATGTCAGTTCGAGTTGTCTGATGGTCATCGTGACACCGGCAGCCGCGAGCTGCGCCTGCACCATCTGTTCGAGGGCGGCTTCGCCGCTGCCGACCGTGAGCAGTTCGAACTGGATCCTCCGATCGCGCAGCGTGCGCCGGGCAACGCCGTCGGCGCCGGTATCGGCGGTAGAGGTTGCCGTCGGGCCGAACGCTGGCGTCCCGAAACCGTAGAGATAGCCGTTCACGATGGTGCGGCGATCGAGCACCTGCGAGATGGCGCGACGCATCGCCACGTTATCGAACGGCGCTCTGCGAGTGTTGAAGACGACGGCGTAACTGAGCAGGAGCGGATATTCGATCACGGCAAGGCGTGGGTCGCGCCGCACGAATGCCGCGTGCGCCGGCTGAATGCCGGCGAAGTCGAGTTCGCCGGAGGTGAGTGCTGCGAGCTTCGTGGTTGGTTCGTCGACGACGGCGATTACCAGGCGGTCGATCCGCGGCGGCCCACCGAGCTCTGCGGGGAAGTGGGGATTGGCGGCGAACACCCAGCGTCGATTCGGCTGGTGCGATACGAACGAAAACGGACCGTTCCCGACCGGCGTCACGTTCCAGGCGGCACGCCGCAACTGGCCGTGCGGTATCGTGTCGAGCAGATGGGCCGGGAGCATGGCGAGGTCGGTCAACACGTCGCCGATGCCGTGCTGCGGCCGGGTATATGAGATCCGGAGCGTGGAGTCGTCGAGTGCAACGGCCGTGTCGAGCGCCGCGAGTTCGCTCTGGCGAGGATATCCGGTCGCAGGATCCCGGGCGGCCAGTAGCGTCCAGGCAGCGTCTCGTGCAGTGGTCGGCGCGCCGTCGTCCCACCGCACCGCCGAGGTAAGGTGCAGCGTCAGCGCGGTCGAGTCCGGCGACCACTCCCAGTGGCGCGCGAGGTATGGGGTGACCTGCATCGCGGAATCGTACCGGACCAGCGTGGTAAGGAGCACGTAGCGCTGCACCTGCTTCGCCAACGGGTGCGCCGTGAGGAGCGGGTCGATGCTCTGCAGATCGGCGCCGGAGGCAAAGACCACGGTGGCGCCGCGGCGTGTCGCGAGGCCGGAACAGCCGGCGATGAGCACGGAGATGGCGAGGAGGCAGCGGCGGCGCACCCTCAAGTCTACATTCTTCGCATGTCGAGAGGCCCGGCCGTCGCGCTGATTCGTGCAGCCGCCGTCATCCTCGGCGTGGTCTCGCTCACCTTTGTCCTCCTTCATGTCGCTCCTGGCGACCCGGTCACGCGACTCCTCGGGCCGGCGGCAACGACCGCGCAGGTCGCGGCCGTTCGCCACGCGATGGGCCTGGACCGGCCGCTCATCGTCCAGTACGTCGCCTGGATCGGTCGCGCGCTCCACGGCGATTTCGGCACGAGCATCTCCACCGGTCGGCGAGTCGCCTCGCTCCTTGCCGACGCGTGGCCGGCAACCGCGGCGCTCGTCGCCCTCTCGCTCACGCTGACCTGGCTGATCGGCATCGCCGTCGGCGCCTGGCAGGCCAACGCGCGACGGCGCAATCTCGAGGGCGTCGTCACGGCGGTTGCGGTCGCGTTCAATGCCATGCCGGCGTACTGGCTCGCGCTCGTCCTCGTCATGATCTTCACCTACTGGCTCCGGGTGCTTCCGTCGTTCGGAGCGAGCGGGCTCGATGCCGATTATCTCGGAGTCGGCGGGCAGATCAGCGACCGGTTGCGGCATCTGGCACTGCCGCTTCTGACGTTGACGCTGATCGGCTTTGGCGGCGCAGCCCGGTTCGTGCGCGCATCAATGCGCGACCTGCGCGATGCCCCGTTTCTCGTCGTGGCGCGCGCGAAGGGCGTCGGTTCGCTGCGCACGGTTGTCCGGCATCAGCTTCGCAACGCCCTGGTCCCCGTCGTCACCCTCCTCGGCCTCTCGCTACCGGCGTTCTTCTCCGGCACGGTGTTCGTGGAGTCGGTGTTCGCGTGGCCCGGCGTCGGGCAGCTGATGGTGCACGGGGTCCAGGCGCGCGACTACCCCGTCGTGATGGCGGCGGCGACGGTGAGCGCGGTGCTGGTGGTCGCCGGCAACCTTGCGGCTGACGCGCTCGGCGAAGTCGTCGACCCGCGGACGCGCCGCGACGGTGACACCGTTGGCTGAATCACGGCGGCTGCGCGGCGACATCCCGACGATCGTCGGCGCGACCATTCTCGCCGCCTGCGCCGTCGCCGCGATCATCGTGCCGATCGTCGCGCCATCGTCGATGCCGGCGAACGTCGTCGCGAGCCGCTTCCTGCCGCCGCTGGCGCGCGACGCCGGACACGCGATGCACCTCCTCGGGACCGATCGTCTCGGTCGCGATGTCTGGTCGCGTCTCTGGGAAGGGGCACGGATTTCCCTGAGCGTCGGCCTGCTCACGATGGCGATCTCGCTGCTGATCGGTGTGGCCGTCGGCGCGGTGGCAGCCTTCGTGGGTGGCGCGGTTGCAACGGCCCTTCTCGCGGTCACCGATTTCGCCCTCGGCGTGCCGCGCGTCGTCCTCCTCCTCCTTCTCGCCGCGTTGTGGCCGCCGAGCGCGCTGCAGGTCATCGCCGTTCTTGGCGTCACCGGCTGGATGCCGATTGCGCGGCTGGTGTACGCCGATGTACGCGCCCAGCTCGGTCGGCCGTATGTCTCAGGTGCCGAAGCCCTCGGTGCGGGAAGGTTCCGGCTCCTCGCGGAGCACATCGTGCCGCACATCGCACCGCCGGTCCTCGCCGCCGTCACGCTCGGTATCGGCAACGCCATTACCCTTGAGGCGGGGCTATCGTTTCTCGGACTTGGAGTGCAGCCTCCGGCGGCCTCATGGGGGTCGTTGATCGCATCGGGCAGAGATACCGTCGTCAATGCGCCGTGGGTCGGACTGGCGCCCGGGATTGCCCTGGTCGTCGTGGTGGTGAGCTGTACCCTGATCGCCGACGGACTGCAGGAACGCTCGCAGTCCGCGTGAATCGCATCGCACCGTGCCGGCATGTTGTTGCGGAAGCCGTGCCCCGCAGCAAAACCTGGTCTGAGGAGCCTCTGTGACACGTCGCAGGATCGTGGTACTGGTGTTGTGTCTGCTGCTCCTCTTCTGTTTCTGGCTGATTCCGACTGCTGCATCGGCGTTGACCGACCTCTGGTTCTTCCGCGAGATCGGATATCAGGGCGTCTTCACCACGCAACTGGTGACGCAGCTCCTCCTCTTCGTGATCGTCTGCGGCCTCTCGGTCGCGTTCCTCTGGTTCAATCTCATGCTCGCCCAACAAGGGATCGCGCCGGTGCCGTTTGTCGTCCCGGTGGGCGGCAAGGCCGCAGGGATGATCAACGTGACCGCGCTGGTGCGTCGCGTCACGCCAATCGCCGCGATCGTGATCGGCGTCATGATTGCGTCGGGCACGATCGGATCATGGGCGATGGTGCTGCAGGCACTCCACCCGACGCCATTCGGCATCACCGACCCGGTGTTCGGACGCGACATCGGATTCTACATCTTCACCCTCCCCGCTCTCGACTCCACCCTGGCGCTCGTGCGCGGTGTGGTTCTTCTTGCGCTGATCCTCCTCGTCCCGATCTACCGGCTCCGCCGCGACATCCTTCTCGTGCCGCCGCGCCGGTTGCGGGTCGAGCCGGGAGCGGCGCGTCATCTCGCGATCCTGCTCGCGGCGTTCTTTGTGCTGGGGGCGGTGCAGATCTGGTTCGTCGATCTCTCGAACCTCCTGTACTCCGACACCGGTCCGCTGGTCGGTGCGAGCTTCACCGATCTGCATGCCACGATGCCGATGCTGCGGTTGTCGGCGTTCCTGGCACTCGGCGTGGCAGTCGCGATCCTGGCAGGAAACGCCCGGGGAACACTGGGGCGATGGACGGCATGGAGCGTGGGGGTCTACGCGGCAGTCGTACTGGTCGGGCGCGGGCTTTTCCCTGCGGTCATGCAGAAGCTCGTGGTAGCGCCGACGGAACTGACCCGCGAGCGGCCGTACCTGCGGAATCACATCGTCGCCACGCGCGCAGCCTGGGGACTCGACAGCGTGCAGGTGAAGGACCTCGATGACGTCGGGACGCTGACGCAGGCAAGCATCGCCGCCAACGCGGCGACGATCGACAATGTTCGGCTCTGGGATCGCGATCCGCTCCTTCAGACCTTCAGCCAGCTGCAGGAGATCCGGACCTACTACAACTTCGCGTCGATCGACGACGACCGGTACTGGATCGACGGCAAGTACCGGCAGGTGCTCCTCTCGCCGCGCGAACTGAACGCCGCGGCGCTACCGACCCGCACCTTCATCAACGAGCACCTGACGTTCACGCACGGCATGGGATTGACGATGGCGCCGGTCAATCAGGTGACCGACGAAGGGCTGCCGGTACTGTTCATCAAGGATCTTCCGCCGGTCTCCACCGTGTCACTCAAGATCACCCGGCCGCAGGTCTACTACGGCGAAGCAGAGTACGACTACGCCGTCGTGGGGACGAAGGAAAAGGAGTTTGATCATCCGGTCGGCGACCAGAATGTCTTCGACAGCTATCAGGGAACCGGCGGCGTCGGCGTCGGCAACGTGGTGCGCCGCCTGATCTTCTCGGTCGCGCTCGGCACGTCGAAGATCTTCTTCTCCGGTGATATCACCGACCGGAGTCGCATTCTCTACTATCGGAACATTCGTGATCGGGTGACGCGCGCACTTCCGTTCCTGGCATTCGATCACGATCCGTACCTCGTGATTGCTGCCGACGGGACGCTCAAATGGCTGCTCGACGGCTACACCAGTACCGACCGCTACCCATACGCCGCGCGGGCCGGTGACGGCACGACGTACATGCGCAACAGCGTCAAGGTCGTCCTCGACGCCTACAACGGTTCGCTGACGGCGTACGTGAGCGCACCGCACGATCCATTGATCGAGACCTGGTCACGGATCTTCCCCGGGATCTTCCATTCGATCGACAGCATGCCGCCGGATCTGCGGGCGCATCTGCGGGTGCCGGATGAACTCTACCGGCAGCAGACCCGGCTCTATACCACCTACCACATGGATGCGCCGGATGATTTCTATCAGCGCAACGACCAGTGGCAGATCCCCGCGGTCGACGAAGCGACCGGTGCGGTGCCGTTCATGCGCCACATCGTCATGCGGCTCCCCGGCGAACAGCAGGCCGAGTACATCTACATGGTGCCGTTCACGCAACGCGGGAAGGACAATCTCTCGGCGTGGATGGTAGCGCGGAACGACGGCGCCGAGTATGGCAAGCTGGTTGCGTACCGCCTCCCGCGGCAGAGCCTCGTCTACGGACCGAGCCAGGTGGAAGCGCGCATCAATCAGGATACCGACATCTCGCGGCAGCTCTCGCTCTGGGATCAGCGCGGTTCGAAGGTGGTTCGCGGCGACCTCCTGGTGATTCCGATCGAGCAGTCACTGCTGTACGTCCAGCCGCTCTATCTGCAGGCCGACAAGGGACGAATCCCCGAGCTCAAGCGGGTCGTCGTGGTCTACGGCGACAGAGTAGTAATGGATGAGACCCTCGACGCGGCGCTCGCCACCCTCTTTGGGGGTACCGCGGCCGGTACAAAGGCTCCGGTGGCAGCGGAGACGTTGGGACAGTCCGCACCGCAGGCCACCGGGGTCAGTGCCACGATGCAGGCCCAGTTCACGGAGGCACGGCGGCACTTCCAGGCTGCACTCGACGCGCAGCGGAACGGCGACTGGGCCCGTTACGGCGCGGAGATCAAGGCGCTCGGCGCGATTCTCGACCGGGTGCCGCCCGCTCCCTGAGGAGTGCCACCAGCTCCCGGCAGAACGCCGGAATGTCCGCCACGACCCGGCCCCACACCAGATGCCCGTCGCGGAACGCCGGGACGTCGACCCACGTCGCGCCGGCGTTGACGAGATCGTCCTTGATCCCGAGCGAACCGGTGGCGCGCCGCCCGCTGACGATCTCCGCCGAAATCGCCACGAGCCCACCGTGACAGATGATCCCGATCGGACGTTCAAGCCGATGCAGCTCCACCACCAGCGACCGCACCGCGGCGGAACGGCGGAGCTTGTCGGGCGCCCACCCGCCGGGAATCACCAGCCCCGCGAGCTCGGCTGGATCAAGGGTGTCGACGGTCACGTCCGGGCGGATCTCGAGACCGTGTTTGCCACGCACCGTGTCGGGCGTGACCGCTGCACCGACGACATCGGCACCCTCCTCCTGCAGCCGCATGTACGGGACGTGGAATTCGAGATCTTCCACGCCCTCGGCGATCAGAACCGCAATGCGCTTTCCGTCGAGTGGCAATGTCATGCGAACCTCAGGATGCGGTGAAGCGGATCAGCACTGAAATGATCGCACGCGGCTCGGCGATGAATGGGACGCCCGCGGCGCCAAATGGCAGCGACGACACGATGGATTCGTCGGCGCGAATCCGGGCGGCGCCGGCAACTGCGGACGTCAGAACCCAGCGGCCGCGAACAGGAGCCGACGTCGTATTGTAGCAGCGGAGCACGATCCCCTCCTCGGACTCCGCCACCTTGCAGCTGGTGAACACCAGTCCCGGCCCGTCGAGCGTCACGCCAATCGGCTGCTCGGTCGAACTGCCGCCGCTGCAGTTTCGGATGAATTCCGGTTGGAGCGGCAGGAAGAGGTCTTCCCACAGCTCCTCCAATGCGTCGACCCGGCGTGCATCATCATGAGCGATCGGTGCGACCGCGAATTCCAGGAGGTGCGGACCGAGCTCCTGCGCATCGGGTGTTGCGATCGGCCATCCCGCGTGGCCGGGGCGTGCGCGAAGAGTGTTCTTCGAGAGCTCGCCGACCGATCGGATCAGCGTGAGCCACACCGTCTCGTCGCGCCATTCGTATTCGAAGAAGCCGGGCGCGAACAGCGCGATGCCGCGATTGCCGGCGCTCACGGCGGCGAATCGCTGCGCCGGTGCCGTCGGCAGCGGATGCTCATCGGGGAAGTCGTTCACGTCGACTTCCACTGATTCCCGTTCCTCGACTCCGAATGCGCTGCCGCTGACGACGGTCGTCCGTGCATTCACCGGAATGCTGGTGCGGAGTCGATGATCAGTCGCGTCATTGTCGAGTTCGAATCGAACCCGCAGTGCGGGAGCATCGGCGTGAAGGATGAGAATGCGACGCGCGCGGATGCGGCCACTCGGGCGAGTGATGGTCAGGGTCGATTCGATCGCGCCGACGAGGGGGCCCGCGCCGATCACTCGCGCCACGGTTGACGAGGCGCGAATCGCCGTCCCGGCGATGATCTCAGGCGTGTAGCTGTCGCCGGCGTCGGTTTCGCTGACGAGCCCCAGCAGATCCCGATAGCGCTCACCGCTTCGCCGATCGATCAGGTCGACGCGCCCATCGCGCCCGCAATGCACTTCAACAAAGCGATTCGCGAGTCGCCCGGAGTTGACTTCGAGATCGGTCGGTTCCGGCACTGCGGTGCTCCTGCGGAGCGTAAGCGCGCTGAGGCCGAGTCCCGGCGTTGCCGGGGCTTCGAACGCGATCGTCGACCGGTCGACCTCGTCGAGATCGGGATAGTGGCGCGACGACTCGATCCGCTCAAGCGCTGGTGCGACATTGAGCAATTGCACCGGAATCGCACTGCCATCCGGCGCGACCAGTTCGATCGGCGTGAATCCGCCGTCGCCGCCGGCGATTCTTCCTCCCGGTGGGCCAACCAGGATGTCACGGCGGAACGCCGTCGCCGTCGCCGTCACAATCCCGCCTCTGCGCCGCGCCGCGGGGTTCCAGAGGAGCATGACCGGCCGCGTCCTTGTCGGCGTCGTCCGCGCCTGGTCGGCATCGTGGTGCGCCATCTTGTGGAGCGCGCGGCGCGAGATCTCGCTGGCGATCGCCGCAACTGCGGTCAATCGGGTCGCCTGCTCCTGCGCGACGGCATCGCTGCTGCACCCGCAGAGCGTGTCGTGGAACTGGCACTCGAGCAATGCGCGCCGCGCCGATCGAGCGAGCTCGTGCACGTCGACGCGATTGACGCCGAACGCCAATGCCGCCAGCGGCTCGGCCTTGCGGAGCAGCAGAAGCTCCGCAGCGCCGAAGCGGCGCAGCGCCCGCGTGCGAATCGCGCGGGCACCCGGGAGAGTCCAGGTGTGACCGAACGACCATCGTCGCTCTCCGGCTATCGTTGGAATCGCTGCACCGGACACCGCGCCGCGCACTGCCGCGAAATACTCGGTGAGGGAGCTCAGCCGGAAGGTTGCGCCGGGATCCGCTTGTTCGAGCGCCTCGCGAATGGCGCGGGCGCTGATGGGCGGGGCGTGATGATCAGCGCCCACGAAGACCGCAACGTCCGAGGTTGCCGAGCGACGCATGAGTGCCGGTCCGATCCGCGCCCACTCATCTGCGATTGTGGCCGGCGATTCAAGCAGCCCCGAACCGATTTCATATCCGGCGGGCGGGAGGTGGTAGACGAGCGTGCGCGATCCATCGGCGCCGGACCACCAGTAGAGGTCGGTGTCGCTTCCGGTCGGAGACACCGCCCCGCGCCAGATGACAGCGTTCTCGATCCCGAATTCCCTGGCAAGCGACGGAAAGACTGACGGATGGCCGAAGGCATCGGGGGAATAGAGCACGTCCATCCGGTGACCAGCACCGGCAGCATCACGCCGCCCTTCGATCAGGTTCCGCACCAGCGATTCACCGGACGGGATCAGTTCGTCGGCGAGGATGTACCAGGGGCCGATCTCGAGTTGGCCCGATCGCACCAGCGATTCCGATCGCGGTTGCCATTGCGGCACCGTAGCGTGGACGTCGTCAAGGATGACGGTCTGCCCATCGAGTAGAAAGCGGGCGTCGCGTTCGCGTTCGAGAAGAGGGATCAGATCGGCGAAAGCGGCGACCAGGCGGGCACGGAACGCGGCCGCCGGGAGATACCACTCGCGATCCCAGTGCGTGTGGCAGATGATGTGGAAGGTGAAGCTGCCGCCGTCGCTCACGCTGGTCGGCTCGGCCCGCCGCCGGCGCCGCTCGCGTCGATCGCGGCGGCGATCTCCTGCAGATCCGCCGGAGTGAGCACCAGCGATGCCGCACCGATCCATCCGTCGATCTGTTCGGGGCTGCGCGCGCCGACGATCGCACCGGTGACGCCGCGCCACGCCAGCGTCCAGGCGATCGCGACGGCCCCTACCGTCGTACCGTGCCGCTCGGCGATCGGCCGGACGCGGTCGACAAGGGCGAGCGCCCGGTCGAGGTTCTCGCCGGCGAACCGTTCGGAGCGCGAGCGCCAGTCGTTCGACGGGAGCGATCTGACGCGGTCCGCGCTGAACGATCCGGTCAGCAGTCCCGACTGCATCGGTGAGTATGGCAGCACGCCCGTGCCGCGTTCGGCGCAACGGGGAATCTGCACCTCCGCGAGTTGGCGGCGGATCATCGAGAACGGTGATTGCAACGTGTCGACGTGGCCGAGCGCCTCAGCACGCTGCACCTGCTCGGCGTCGTGGTTGCACAAGCCGACTGTGCGTACGATCCCTTCGCGGCGCAAGTCGAGCATCGCACCCCAGTACTCGTCGATCGGCGTCTGGTCGGCGGGGGGCCAATGAACCTGGTAGAGATCGATCTGCTCGACGCCAAGCCGCTTGAGCGAATCCTGGACTTCGCGACGAACGCTGGCTGCCGTCGCAACGCGGCGCGGTTCCACCGCGGGGTCGCCGCCCCATTCCATCCCGCACTTGGTGAAGACCAGCGGTCGATCCGCGCGCGGATAGTCACGCAACGCCATCCCAACGACTTGCTCCGAATGCCCGAGACCGTACACCGCGGCGGCGTCGATCCAGTTGATCCCGCGTTCGATTGCGTGACGGATTGTGGCGATGGAGTCCTGGTCATCCTGCGCGCCCCACCCGAAACGCCAGTCGCCGCCGCCGATAGCCCAGGCGCCGAGACCGACACGCGTGATCGTCATGCCGGTGGTGCCGAGGGGAGCGGTCGGGAGGGATGTGTGCATGTGAGGCTCGATTACGATGGCGAATAGGCGGCGAGGCGAACCGGCCGCGCCTTGGGTGTGAGCGACTGAATGGTGAGTCGAAGCTGGGTGCACGTCGTGGGATCGCACCGATCCAGCTTCCGATATCCGATCGTGATGCCGTGCGACAGCGGCTGCCACACGTCACCGCTCCAGCCATCGACCTGGTAGCTCGACACCGACTGGCCGTACTCGATCTGTTCACCGAGATCGATCAGCGAGATCGTGACCGGGTGAGGGAACGCCGCCGTCGCAACAGCTTGATTGCCTGAACTCTTCCAGCGGAGATGCGCACCTCGAACCAGATCGTTGCGCATCAGCGCATCGAGCCGGTCGCGCATCCCGGTGAGCGACGCGACGTCGTTTTGATGCAGCACGCCTTCGCGGGTCGGCGGGACGTTGAGGAGGAGCTTCGAATTCCGCCCGACCGACGAGAGATACAGGTCAACCAGACGGTCCGGCGTCTTCACCGATCCATCTTCGTTCGGATGGTAGAACCATCCTGGCCTGATCGACACGTCGGTCTCTCCCGGCCGCCACACGACGCCATTCGGATCGCCGTGCTGCAGCATCCTGATGACGCCATCGCCGCTGGCACCTGGATAGGGAACTACCGACGGGTCGACAGTCGACCAGTCAGGATCGCCGGCCGAGCCGTTCTCGTTGCCGATCCATCGAACGTCGGGGCCCGCGTCGGAGAAGATCACCGCGTTCGGTTGCAGCTTCCGGACGATCCCCCAGACTCGCGGCCAATCGTACGTCTGCTTCCTGCCGTTGGGTCCCTCGCCGTTTGCACCGTCGAACCAGACTTCGTGGATCGGTCCGTAACCGGTGAGCAGTTCAGTGAGCTGTGCCGCGTACATGTCGTTGTAGCGTGGCGAATCGCCGTACGCGGGCGCATTTCGATCCCACGGCGAGAGATACAACCCGGCGTCGAGACCCTCACCGCGGCAGGCCTCGACGAACTCTCTTACCACATCGCCGTGTCCCTCGCGCCAATGACTCGATGCGACCGAGTGGGAGGTCGTCTTCGTCGGCCAGAGGCAGAAGCCGTCGTGATGCTTTGCCGTGAGGATCGCCGTGCGAAACCCGGCCTGCTTCGCGGTTCGAGCCCACTGCCTGGTGTCGAGTCCGCTCGGCGCGAAGATCGCCGGATCCTCGGTGCCGTCTCCCCACTCGCGGTTGGTGAACGTGTTGACGCCGAAATGATGGAAGAGCGCCAGTTCCTTCCGCTGCCAGTCGAGTTGGGGCCGGCTCGGGACCGGCCGGACGAGGCCGCCGGTCAGGCGCAGCGCGGTATGCCGATGCACCGCCGCGGCGGCGCTTGCGACGAGGAATTCCCGGCGGCTGGTCACGGCGTGGCCATCAGGTCGAGACGGAACATGCTCGATGATAACCGCGCCGTGCCGCAGCCTTGATCGCGGGGGCTCAACGGTCCAAGTTTGCACCCCGCAGCAGATCTGGGACAGGTGTCCGAGTGGCTGAAGGAGCCGGTCTCGAAAACCGGTATACCGGCAACGGTATCGAGGGTTCGAATCCCTCCCTGTCCGTCGAGTTCCAATCCGTGAGCACCGGTTGCGACGCGGCCCACGCCGGCGCGTTGGGCGGTTCGCCACAACCGGACCCCCGAACCAGTCGCCGCCGATGCCCGCTGCCGTCCAGTTGCACGAGGTGCGGAAGGTCTACGACGGCCCACCGCCGGTGACGGCGCTCGATGGGATCACGCTCGACGTGCCCGCCGGTACCATCTTCGGGCTGCTCGGCCCCAACGGCGCAGGGAAAACGACGGCGATCGGGATCTGCACCACCAAGGTGCGCGCGACTGCCGGGGCCGCGATGGTCGCCGGCCTGGATGTCTCGCGCGACGCGGTCGCGGTGCGACGTCAGATCGGCGTCGCCGCCCAGGCGATCACGCTCGATCGCTCCTGCACCGTCGCGGAAAACCTCTACTACCATTGCCGCTACTTCGGACTCCATCGCGACGACGCACGGCGCCGGATGAAGGAACTGCTCGAACGGTTCCTGATCGCGGACAAGCATGCGTCGATGCCGAACCAGCTCTCCGGCGGCCTCGCGCAGCGGGTCCAGCTCGCCCGCGCAATTGCCCATCGCCCCGCGGTGCTCTTCCTTGACGAACCAACCGCGGGTCTCGATCCGCAGAGCCGCTTGGCGCTCTGGGACCTGGTGGCCGCGCTCCGCAGCGAAGGATTGACCGTTGTCCTCACCACGCACTACATGGAAGAGGCCGATCGCCTCTGCGAGCGTGTGGCGATCGTCGACCACGGCAGAATCCTCGCGCAGGGAACGCCCGATCAACTCAAGCAGGAGAGCGGCGGCTTCGCCGTGCTCGACATGTCGCTTGCCGGCGAGCGCGGCGCAGCCCGCGCTGCACTCGACGGCATTCCGGGGATCAGCGAGGTGCAGGACACCGACCGTGGGCTGCGAATCCTCGCGTCGCCCGACGGCGCCACGGTGCCACGCGTCGTGAGCCGGATCGCCGAGCACGGGCTCACCGATCTCAAGGTGGCTGAGCCGTCGCTCGAGACGGTGTTCGTCCGGTTGACCGGGAGAGACCTCCGTGAGTAACCGGCGATCGCTGATTGCCTCGGTGCTCGGATTGTGGGCGCGCGATCTGCGCGTGCTCCGGCGCGAGTGGCTCCCATTCACGCTTCGCACCATCATGAATCCCTTTCTCACCGTGTTCGTGTTCACCTTCGTCCTGCCGCGCACCGGCCAGCAGATGCCGGTTGCGTCGGGCGCGATGACCTTTGCGACGGTGCTGGTGCCGGGGCTCGTTGCAGTGGCGATGGTCTTCACGTCGATCGCGGCGGTGGCGCTACCGCTGTCGATCGAACTCGGCGCCACCCGCGAGATCGAGGACCGCGTGCTCGCGCCGATTCCACTCGCGACGGTGCCGCTGGCCAAGGTCGCATTCGGCGCCTTCCAGGGAGCGCTTGCCGGCGCGGTCATCTTCCCGATCATCACGGCGCTTCCGGCCACGGCGGTGCACATCCGCGTCGCCAGCTGGGCGATGCTGCTGCTGATGCTCTTCCTCTCGAGCTGGACCGCCGCGTCACTCGGACTCTTCCTCGGCACGGCGGTGCGTCCGCAGCACATCGGCCTGATGTTCGCCGTGGTCCTCACGCCGATCATGTTTCTCGGCTGCGTCTACTATCCGTGGGCGTCGCTCTCGCCGCTGCCATGGCTGCAGGACTTCGTACTGATCAACCCGCTGGTGTACATGAGCGAAGGCCTCCGCATCGCGCTGACACCGGACGTACCGCACCTCGGCGCGGGGGTCGCGGCCGGGATGCTCACCGTGCTGGCAACGTTGCTCACCGCGGCAGGCGTCCGCGGCTTCGTGCGACGGGTCATCGCGTAGTTCGATGATCACGACCTGCGGCGACGCGAGCGAAGGAGACACGAGATGAATCGGATGGTCATGCGAAGCGCCAGCGGGTTCGCCACGATCGTTGCAGCTGCCGCACCGTCGCTCGCAGCCCAGGGGACGTGTCCGGGTGGCCAGGTTGCGGTGGTTCAGGTCCAGCTGATCCTCGGCGGCATTCCACGGTACGCCCAGAAGGATTCGGACCTGACCGTCGTTGCATCGGACTACCGCACCCAGCTGGCAAAGCAGGAGGCGGTCCTCGATTCGGCGACTGACGCCTATCAGGCCAAGGCGGCGGGCCTCGGCGGGTCAGCGCGGGGGATCGAACTCGCGAAGTTGCGAGGCCAGGATTCGGCGGTCAAGGCGCAGTCGCAGCGGCTGCAGGACCAGCTCGCGCACGAACGGCAGCTTCGTCTGCAGCCGATCGAACTCGGTGTCCAGGCGGAGCTCGACTCGGTGCGCTCCGATCTCCATTGTGCGATGGTCTTCGATGCGGGGTCGACCCCGGGGCTGGCATCGTTGAACCGGAAGATCGATCTGACACAACTGGTCCTCGACCGCATCAACGCCCACGGCGACACGGCCCTGTTCGGCCCGCACTCCGCGTTGCCCGGCGCGCGCAAACCGTAGCGGTCGTCGACCGTCGCGCTACGGCCTGGTCGGCGGCGCCGCGTCGAACCGACGAATGAAATCTGCGACGTCGCGGACCGCGCCCGCGTAGAATGCCGGCATGATCCGGTCGGCGTGATCGGTCGCGCGATGATAGTCCGGGTGATCTTCCTCACCGAAATAGACGAACGGGATGCTGTGGTCGTTGAAGGCGCCCTGGTCGGACTGGTTGGTCCAGTCATCGCCGCCCGGCGCTCCGGGGCCATCGTGACCGATCGTCAGCTTGATCGCCGAGCAACCGATCGTCCGCTCCACCAGCGGCCGCAGCTGCGGATACCGCGTCGGGCCGGCGGCGTACAACTCGTTGTGCACGTTGCGACCGACCATGTCCATGTTCACGTCGATCAGCACCTTGTCGAGCGGGATCGGTGCCGCCGCAACCCACGCATGACTTCCCACATCGCCGGATTCTTCGGCGTCGAAGGCGACAAAGACCAGCGAGTGCCGCGGCCGCTCCTGTGAAAAGAGCCGGGCGAGCGCCAGCAGGCCGCTGGTTCCCGAGGCGTTGTCGTCGGCACCATTGCAGATCGAGTCCGCACCGCTGGGACGGCATTGCGCCCCTGGTTCGACCCGGCCGATGTGATCGAAATGCGCCGAGACCACGATGTACTCGTCGGGAGTCACCGAGCCGCGAATCACGCCGACGACATTGGAGCCAGTGATCCCGCCGCGCCGGCTCTGCGCCGTGAACGGCTGGATCCGCCCCGGAGGGATGCGGTCGAGTCCGATGGCGTCGAAACGGGCGGCGATGAAATCGCGCGCCTTGAAATTCCCGGTGGTGCCGACGCGGCGCCCCTGCATCGAGTCGTCCGCCAGCCGGAAGAGATCGTGCAGCATCCCGGCCGAATCGATCGCTTCCCCAGGACACGACGGTGCCTGCGCTGCGGCCGGCGGAACCGCGGCAATCACGAGAAGGAGTGGAAGGACTGCAGCGCGTCGAGGCATGATTACTCCGAAGGAGACTTTATTCAACGGCTATCACAACCATTGGGATAGCGCGTAGATCACCAGCCCGGCGAGGCCGCCGACCAGCGTGCCGTTGAGCCGGATGAATTGCAGGTCGCGCCCGACGGCGAGTTCGATGCGCTGCGAGGCGACCTGCGGGTCCCAGTCGCGGACCGTCGCCGCAATGAGGTCGGCGACTTCGTGCCGATGCTGTTCGAGCAACGAGGCGGCCAGGTCGATCACGAAGCGATCGACTTCGTTGCGGAGTTCCGCGTTCGCGGCGAGCGACTCGGCGATGGCGGCGAGGACGGTCTCGATCGGCTCGAGCGAGGCGTGTTCGGGGTCGGTGCGGTAGCGGGTTGCCGCGTCGCGGATCCGGTCCCACATCGAGGAGACGAGATCGAGGACGACCGGATGGCCTAGAAGGTCGTGCTTCAGGCGCTCAGCGCGAGCGATCATTTCCGGCGACGTCTTCAGGCGCTGGATGAAATCCCGGACCACACTGTCGAAGCGGGCGCGCAGCGGGTGCGCCGGATCGGCCGAGACCTCGGCGAGCAATCGCTGCATTCCGCCGATCATCCGGTCGGCGATGGCATCGCGCACGCCGAGCGGCAGCCAGCGCGGACTCTCCTGGCGTACCTTGGCCCGGATGACGTCGCGACCGTCGTCCACCGCGCCGCCGATCAGTCGTGTCGCTTCGTCGAGCAGCTCCTGCGGCCGGCCGTCGGCGGTGGCGATCGTGAGCACGTCACCCACCAGCGGCGCGAGCTGCATCGCTTCGAGGCGCGACACGGCGCTGCGCTGCATGAAGTCGCGGATGTCGTCGTCGGGGAGCGCTTCGACCGCGCGGGCGAGGCCGCCGGCGAGGTTGCGGGCGAGTTCAGTCCGGTGTGCGGGATCGTTCAACCAGTCCGCGGCGCGCGACGCCGGACGGATTCCTGCAAGTCGCGCGTCGAGGACGGCGCGCGAGAGGAAATGGTTCTGTACGAAGTTGCCGAGGATCCGCCCGACGCGATCCTTCTGGGTCTGCATGATGGCGGTGTGCGGAATGCGCAGGCCGAGCGGGTGTCGGAAGAGCGCAGTCACTGCGAACCAGTCGGCGATCCCGCCCACCAGCGATGCTTCGGCGGTGGCGCGGACGTAGCCGAGCCATGGGTGCAGCGGTTCGAGGATGCGGGCGATGATGAAGATGGCGAGCGCCACGACCAGCATCCCCGACGCGACCAGTTTCATCCGGCGGAGGGCGCGCCGCCGGGATGCTTCGTCAAGAGGCTGCGGGGCGTCGAATGCTGCCATGGCTACGGACAGGGAGGGATTCGAACCCTCGAGACGGCTTGCACCGCCTACACGCGTTCCAGGCGTGCCTCTTAAACCACTCGAGCACCTGTCCCCGGGCGCGGGAAGATAATTGCGGTGTCGAGCCTGCCGGTCAGGGCTTCGTCTTGAACCCGGCGCGCTGGAAGAGCTGCAGGTACTTGCCGTAGCCGTCGGCGCTGAGTGAGTCGACCGGGACGAAGCGCATCGACGCCGAGTTCATGCAGTAGCGCAGGCCGGTCGGCTTGGGGCCGTCGTCGAAGACATGGCCAAGATGGGAGTTCGCGTGTGCCGAACGGACCTCGGTCCGATCCATTCCGAGCGTCTGATCGTCGTCGGTCTTGATGTTGCCGGGTTCGAGGGGCTTGGTGAACGATGGCCAGCCGGTCCCCGATTCGAACTTGTCGAGCGAACTGAAGAGCGGTTCCCCGGAAACGATGTCGACGTAAATCCCCTGCTTGTGATTGTTCCAGTACTCGTTGTGGAATGGCGCCTCGGTCGCGGCATGCTGGGTCACTTCGTATTGCTCGGCCGTGAGCTTCTTGCGGAGCACCGCATCGCTCGGCTTGGTGTACTGGGTCGTTGCCGGTGCGGCGACGTGATTCGCCTGGGCACTCAGCGGCGCAATGACCCCGGCGGCGAGAGCGATCGCCGGAGCGATACGGATGAACAAGCTGACAGTGCGGTGCATGACCTGGTTCCTTCTGCGACGGTGCGCGCCAGAGAACTGATACAAAATACTCGACCTGGAAAAGGAGCCGTTCAGCTGAGAAACGACTCAGCGCCGGTCCGAAGTTCCACGGGCAGGGTATCCGGAAATCCTCTCCCGGCGGGCTGCCGCGCGAGGCAGATCGTCTGTCGGGTCGCACGGACGGGTTGCGGGACGAGGCAGACGGGATGGCGGGTTACCCCGACCCCCGGGGGAAGAGGCCGACGGCTTGTCGGGGTACCCGGACGCCCTGTTGATCGAGACTGACGCCCCGACGACGTCGACTGACGGCGCTCCCTCTTCCGTGACACGCCCGAATCGCGCATCTTGCAGCGGCTTCCCCCTGCTTCCGCGAGACCATTGATGCCTTTCCCGAAGATCCGGGCGCTCGTCCCGGTGATCCTGCTGAGCGCCACACTCCCGCTCGCCGCACAATCCCGCACGACCATCGACTCATCCCTTCTCGCCACCTTCAAGTGGCGTAACATCGGCCCGGCCAACACCGAGGGGCGCGTCAGCGACGTGGTCGGCATTCCGTCGCCGTCGCGGACCTTCTTCGTCGCGGCAGCCGGCGGTGGGATCTGGAAGACGACCAATGGCGGCGTGACGTTCCGGCCGGTCTTCGAACACGAGAAGGTCGTGGCGATGGGGATGCTGGCGATCGCGCCGAGCGACACGATGCAGGTCTGGGCGGGAACTGGCGAACCGAACACGCGCAACTCGATCTCGCCAGGCGGCGGGATCTACAAGTCGGTCGATGGCGGAATCACCTGGAAGCTGATGGGGCTGGAGAAGACGCAGGCGATCGGCCGGATCGTGGTCCATCCGACCAATCCGAACATCGTCTGGGTCGCCGCACTCGGCGCGCCGTGGAACGCCAACGTCGACCGCGGAATCTTCAAGACGACCGACGGCGGCGTGACGTGGAAGAAGGTCAAGTTCATCAATGACAAGACCGGCTTCATCGACATCGCGATCGATCCGTCGAATCCCGACATCCTCTTTGCATCGAGCTATCAGCGAGTCCGCGGGCCGTACTACTACCAGAGCGGCGGCCCCGGCAGCGGTCTCTGGAAGTCGACCGATGGTGGCGAGAACTGGACCGAGGTGAAGGGCGGCGGCTTCCCCGAGACCGAGAAGGGGAGAATCGGGATCGCCATCGCGGCGAGCAATCCGCGGGTGATCTACACGCTGGTCGAGGCGGATTCGGCGCTCAACCCGAAGGGGAAGGCCGGCGTCGGACGCCCGCAGTCGCTCAAGAGCGGTCTCTATCGCTCGCAGGACGGCGGCGCCACGTGGACACTGATGAACAGCAACGACGTCCGTCCGTTCTACTACTCGCAGGTGCGTGTCGATCCCAAGAATCCTGATCGTGTCTACTGGTCGTCGACGCCGATCAACGTGTCGAACGACGGCGGCAAGACGGTCGGTCAGACGACGGTTGGCGTGCACGTCGATCATCACGCGATGTGGATCGATCCGGTGGATCCGAACCGGATCATCGTCGGTGACGACGGCGGCGTGAGCGAGACATTCGACCGGGGCGGCAACTGGCTGGTCCTCAACTCGCTGGCGATCTCGCAGGTGTACGACGTCTCGTTCGACTACGCGATCCCGTACAACGTCTGCGGCGGGCTGCAGGACAACGGCGCGTGGTGCGGGCCGAGCCGGCGCAAGAACGGGCCGATCACCAACTCGATGTGGTACACCATCACCGGCGGCGACGGCTTCTATACGGCGCAGGACCCGACCGATTCGCACATCGTCTACGGCGAATCGCAGGGCGGCGACATGGAGCGGGTCAACACCGCGACCGGCGAGAGCACCACGTTGGTGAAGCCGAGCGCGCGGGCGCGGATGGCGGCGTGGGAAGACACCATTGCGGTGCTCGAGGACGATTCGGCGCACGCCAACACGCCGCCGGTGAAGAAGCGGATCGCGGAGATCCGCGGCATGATCCGTGAGGACTCGGTCAACTTCGCGCTGCGGTGGAACTGGGAGACGCCGTACTTCCTTTCGCCGTTCGATTCGCATGTGCTCTATGCCGGCAGCAACCGGGTGATGAAGTCGGTCGAGCGCGGCGATCACCTGTTCCCGATCTCGCCCGACCTCACCTACGCCGACACGATGAAGATCCGCATCAGCACGCGGACCACCGGCGGGATCACTACCGACGCCACCGGCGCGGAGACGTTCCCGACGATCGTGTCGCTGGCGGAGTCGTATGTCCGGCCCGGACTGCTGTACGCGGGGACCGACGACGGTCGCGTCTGGCTCACCAGGAACGACGGCGGCACCTGGGATGAATTGACCGGCAGGTTCCCCGGCGTTCCGGCGGGGACGTACGTGTCGCGCATCGAGCCGTCGCACGCCGATACCAACACGTTCTACGTCTCCTTCGATGGCCATCGCACCGGCGACTACGCGCCGTACGTGTACGAGACCAACGACTACGGCCGGACGTTCCATTCGATTGCGAACAACCTGCCGACCGGCGGCCCCGACTACGTGCACGTCGTACGTGAAGATCCGGCCAACCGGAACGTGCTCTATCTCGGCACCGATGTCGCCGCATACATCTCGGTCAATCATGGTGGCACCTGGGAACGGTTCATGTCGGGATTGCCGACCGTTCCGGTGTATGACCTCAAGATTCAGCCGCGCGATCGCGAGCTGATCGCGGCGACGCACGGACGGTCGATCTGGATCGTCGACATCAATGCGATTCCGCAGCTTGCCGACATGAACGGGTCGAAGACACTGGCCGTGTTCAAGCCGAAGCCGGCATTCGAGTACGGCGAGCCACTCTTCGACGGCCAGTCGACCGGACAGGGGATCGAGTTCCGCGGCACGTCGCCGACGTATGGCGCCGACATCGAGTACCTGGTGTCAGGCGCCAGTGGCGGCGGAAATGCCAGCATCGTGGTGCAGGACGCAGCCGGCGACACCGTCCGGACGATGACCGGCCCGGCGGCGAACGGTCTCCAGCGGGTGTCGTGGAACTTCGGACGCAACCCGCCGCCGCCCGATCGGGCGCTGAGCCCGGCGCAGCGGCGCGACAGCATTCAGCAGGCACACCGTGTCACGTTCGTTTTCGACTCGCTTCGCAAGGCGGGGACCGACACGACGGCACTCGGGCGGGTGCAGCGGTTGATGGCCCAGCAACAGAATCCGGCCGGACGCGGCGGTTTTGGCGGCGGCGGTGGCGGACGTGGTCGCGGCAACAGTGACGTCTGGAACGAGCGTCCCGGTGAATCATTCAATACCGGTGGGCGCGGCGGCGGCGGCGGCGGCGGCGGCGGTGGCGGGCGCGGTGGGCGGGGCGGCTTCGGTGCCGCCGGCGCTGATTCGACGTTGATGGAGACCGTCACTCAGCTCACCCAGCCGGCCGGCGGCCGCGGCGGTCGTGGCGGCGGCGGTGGTGGTGGATTCGGTCGTGGCGCCGGAATTGTCGGGCCGGGGGATTACCTCGTTACCGTGAAGGTCGGCGATCAGGTCGCCAAGACACTGCTGCGCGTGGAGCGCTCCAGTGGCGAAGGTGGCGACGCCGTGCAGGGCGGTGAGAAGGAGAAGCACGACGACAATCCGGTGAGGCGCTGATCAAGCGATACGATCGGGCCTACTTCGATCGATGGTACCGCGCGCGCCGGATCGGCTCTCCAGCCGACCTGGCGCGTTCGGTTTCTCTCGCCATCGCGATGACCGAGCAGGTCGTTGGGCGGCCCCTTCGCTCGGTGCTCGACGTCGGCGCCGGCGAGGGTCGCTGGCAGCCGGTATTGCATCGGCTGCGACCCAGGGCGCGATATGCCGGCGTTGATTCGAGCCGCTGGGCGATCGCACGCTGGGGCCGCCGGCGCAACCTCCGGCTCGGCGCGATTGACGCCCTCGATCAACTCGGTCTCGATGGCCCATTCGACCTGATCGTCGTCTCCGACGTTCTCCACTACTTGCCGACGCCGATCCTTCGCCGCGGGATGGAGCAGGTGGCGGCACTCCTCGACGGAGTGGCATTCCTTCCGGCGTTCACCGCCGCCGACGAGATCGAGGGCGACCGGGCGCATTTCCAGCGCCGTAGCGCGGCAACGTATCGACGGATCCTGCGCGAAACCGGGCTCGTCCCGGTGGGGCTGTTCGGCTGGACCACCAGCGAGCGTGCGGCGGATTTGGCGGAACTGGAACGCCCCTAGTACCTTCCTGCTTCGATGCCATCATCGACCCGCCTTCTCGACGCCCCAGCAATGGGGCGTGTTCTTGTGCGGATGGCGTCTGAACTGGTGGAACGAACGGCGGCGGCGCCGAGCGTGGTGCTCGTGGGTATCCAGCGCCGCGGTGTCCAGCTCGCTGATCGTCTCGCCAGGCTGACGGAGCCGCACCTCGACCGGCCCCTCCTGCGGGGCACCCTCGACATCACCCTCTATCGCGACGACCTCCAGGCGATCGGCCCCCGGCCGGTAGTCCACGAGACGTCGCTCCCCGGCAATCTTGACGGGGCCACCGTCGTGATCGTCGACGACGTGCTGTACACCGGGCGAACGGTGCGCGCGGCCCTCGACGAACTCGCCGACTTCGGACGACCGAGCCGGATCCTCCTTGCGGTACTCGTCGATCGCGGCGGCCGAGAACTTCCGATCGCTGCCGACGTGACCGGCATCGTCGCGACAGCCGGACGGGACGATCTCGTTGCGGTGCACGTCGCCGAACTCGACGGCAACGACGGCGTCGAACTCGTCAGGCGAGGCGACGGATGAGCGGCGTCAATCTCGGCAAGGATCTGGTCGGGCTCGAGAAGCTCACCGCCGCGCAGATCACCGGCATCCTCGACGCAGCCGAACCGTTCAAGGAAGTCTCCGAACGCGCCATCAAGAAGGTGCCGGCGCTGCGCGGCAAGACGATCGTCAACCTCTTCTTCGAAGCGTCGACCCGCACCAGGATTTCATTCGAGTTCGCCGAAAAGCGGCTCAGCGCCGACACCGTCAACGTGCAGGCGGCAGGTTCGTCAGTCTCGAAGGGAGAGACGCTGGTCGACACGGCGCGCAACCTCGAAGCGATGCGGATCGACATGGTGGTGATCCGTCACAGCGCGTCGGGTGCGGCAGAGTTCCTCGGCCGCCGAATCCGCTCCAACGTGATCAATGCCGGCGACGGCACGCACGAACACCCCACGCAGGGATTGCTCGACCTGCTCACGCTGCGCGACCGCTTCGGCGTGATCGCGGGGAAGAAGATCTGCATCGTTGGCGACGTGCTGCACTCGCGCGTGGCGCGGAGCAACATCTGGGGACTCACCAAGCTCGGCGCCGAGGTCGCGGTGTGCGGACCGCAGACACTGTTGCCGCGCGGCGTCACCGAGCTTGGCGTCAGCGTCTTTCGCCGAATCGAGGAGGCGATCGAGTGGGCCGACGCGCTCAACGTCCTCCGCCTGCAACTCGAGCGGATGACGGCCGGGTTCATCCCGTCGCTGCGCGAATACAATCGCGTGTTCGGCGTGACGAGCGAACGGCTCGGCCGGGCGCCGCGCGATCTGGTCATCCTGCATCCGGGGCCGATGAACCGGGGAGTGGAGATCGACTCCGACGTCGCGGACGGACCGCACTCGGTGATCCTTCCGCAGGTCACCAACGGCGTCGCCATCCGGATGGCGGTGCTTTATCTCCTGGCGGGCGGATTTCCCGACTGGTCTGGCAGTGGAGGCGAAGGATGAGGCCGGTGCTTCTCGTCAACGGTCGCGTGATCGACCCGTCGCAGCAGCTCGACGACGTCACGACACTTCTCGTGCAGGATGGTCGCGTTGCGGCGATCGGGCGCGACGTCGGCCGGCCGGACGACGCGGAGGTGATCGATGCACAGGGGCTGGTCGTCGCGCCGGGATTGATCGATGTGCATGTGCATCTCCGCGAGCCGGGCCAGGAGGAACGCGAGACGATCGCGACCGGGGCAATGTCGGCGGTGGCCGGGGGATTCACCGGCATTTGCGCCATGCCGAACACCGATCCGGTGATCGACAATCAGGGGGCGGTCGGATTCGTGCGCGCCAAGGGGAAGGCCGCTGGTCTTGCGCGGGTCTATCCGATCGGCTGTGTCTCGCTCGGGCAGAAGGGCGCGCAGCTGGCGGAGTTCGGCGAGATGGTCGGAGCGGGCGCGGTCGCGGTGAGCGACGATGGGCATCCGGTGATGTCGAGCCAGCTCATGCGCACGGCGATCGAGTACGCCCGCACCTTCGGCATCCCGGTCGCGGATCATTGCGAAGACATGCCGCTCGCCGCGGGTGGCGTGATGCACGAGGGAATCGTCGCAACGCGGCTCGGGCTCAAGGGGATTCCGGCGGCGGCGGAAGAGATTCACGTGGCGCGCGACGCGATTCTCGCGCGACTCACCGGCGGCCATGTCCATCTCTGCCACATGAGCACCCGGGGATCGGTGGAATTGATCCGCCGCGCGAAGCACGACGGCATCGGCATCACCGCCGAAGCGGCGCCGCACCATTTTTCGCTGACACACGAGCGGTGCGAAGGGTACGACACCAACGCCAAGATGAATCCGCCGTTGCGGGAAGCCGAGGACCGCGACGCGATCCGCGCGGCACTCGCCGACGGGACCCTTGACTGCATCGCCACTGATCACGCGCCGCACCACTACGATGCCAAGGAACGGGAATTCGACGAGGCGCCGAACGGGATCATCGGTCTCGAAACGGCCCTCTCGCTCGCGATCCGGGAGCTGGTCCGCAGCGGGCTCCTCTCGCTCTCGACGCTGATCGAACGGATGAGCTGCGCCCCCGCCCGCCTCTGGCACCTTGAGGGCGGGACACTGCGTCGAGACAGCGTGGCGGACGTCGTGCTGTTCGATCCTGAAGGGGAGTGGACGGTCGACCCGGCGCGGCTGCGTTCCCGGTCGCGGAACACTCCGTGGGGAGGGGAGACCCTTCCCGGCGTGGTCCAGGCCACCATGGTCGGCGGGCGCGTCGTCTACCGCCGGGAACCAGGGGCCGGCACCGGCCGTTGAGTCCCGGTTGGCGAGCCTCTGTTCCGCCGCCCACCGCTGTAAATTTCGCCGATTGCCGTCCGTCGAGCTGCGACGGCGGTCTACCTTCTGTGCCGGACTCCAGCAATGACCGAGTCACCCGAGGATCTCGCCGCTGTTGAGCAATTGCTCGCGGAGAGTGATGCGTTGCAGGGATGGATCCACCGGATCGATCAGGCGCCGGTCACGGTTCCCGAGGCAGTCCGCGAGCGCGTCCGCCACGACTATCAGCAGCGTCTCGATCAACTGGCCGCGGGACTCCGGTCGCACGCCGACCTGATTGCGGCACGTCTCGAGGCCGATCGCAAGGATCACGACGAGATGCAGGATCGCGCGCGGGCGTCGCGCGAGGCGCTCGCGGAGGCAGAACTCCGGTTCGCCGTCGGCGAATACGACGGCGATCGTTTTGACGCCGAGCGGACCCGCCATGCCAGCGATATCGAGACGTTCGACGTGGCAATCGCCGCCGCGATCGAGCGGATCGGCCGGCTGGAAGAGGTTCAGTCGATGATGACGCGCGGATCGAGGGCGCGGCCCGTGGCGCCGGCGTTCGAACCGGCGGCGCAGCCTGAACCCGAGCCCGAGCCTGAGCCCGCGCCCGCTCCGCAAGCGGACATCGTCGAAGAGACTGCCGTCATCGCCGAAGTGGGGATCGTCGACCTGGCCCCCGACGAATCGGTGGACGTCCTCGCGGTTTTCGACGAGGTCACCACACCGACCGACGCGGCGCAGCAGTCGTCGAGCCCGGAGTTCGGGCCACTCTCGTTCCGCCCGACCGGTGAGGCGCCGCCATCGAATGGCGCGCCACATCGCGGCAAGGGATTCGACACCGCGGCACCGCTCGGCATTCCGGCCGCCGACGTTCCGCCGCGCTTCGTGCGCCCCGGCGAACGGATCAACGGGCCGTCGCCGGTGACGGTGCCACCGGTCATGGAGGCGACGCCGAACGGCGCGAGCGAATTGTTTGCCGAAGAGATCGTGGTCAGCGGTCCCGCCCCGGAGCCGACGACCGTCCCGGTCGGCCGGACGTTGCGCTGCGGCGAGTGCGGCGCGATGAATCGGCCGCTGGAGTGGTACTGCGAGAAGTGCGGAGCAGAACTGGCGGCAGTGTAAGTGAAATGGCTGGCGCGGTCGGTGTTGTTTGGAATCCTGGCCGGCGGCGCCCCGGCGGCGTTGCGGGGGCAGGCGATTCACGGTCGCGTCGTCGATGCTGCTCGGCGACCGCTGATCGGAGCGCTCCTCGAGCTGCGTGACAGCACTGGACATTCCGCCGGGATCGTCCTCACGTCGCCGTCCGGTGTCTTTGTCCTCACGGCACCGCGGCCGGGGAACTACCAGTTCCGGGTCGCGGCGATCGGATTCCAGCCCCACCCGTTTGCACCGGTTCACGTCCCCGCGGAGGGGGTCACGCTTCCCGATCTCGTGCTGCAGACGATGTCGATGCGCCTCCCCGATCTTGTCGCCGTCGGCCGGGGGAAGTTCTGCGGCAAGAGCGGGATTTCCGACGACGTCTTCTCGCGCATCCTCGAAAGCGCCCACACCGCGCTGCAGATCATCGAGGCGACGATCAATCAGCGCGCCGTCGGATTCCAGGTCGCGCGCATCCACACGCGCACCATCTTCGGCACCTACAACAATTACGAGATCGCCGACACCGCGCTGGTCCCGATGGCGGTCTGGCCGGTGCAGAGCATCAATCCGGATACGTTGCGCGTCGTCGGCTTTGGCCGGCTCCTCGAGCCGGGGAACGAGAACTCCCGGGAGTACTACGGCCCCGATGCTCGGGTCCTCTTCTCCGACTGGTTCCTGGACGGGCACTGCTTCACGGTCGACAAGCCGAAGAAGCACCGGCCGGCCGATACACTGCACGTGCGATTCAAGCCGGCGCACAAGACCCGCCTGATCGACGCCGCCGGCGATCTGGTCCTCGATGCGCACAACCTCGCATTGCTCGAGTTCTCGTTCACGCTGACGAACCTTCCCAGGTGGATGCCGGACGAAGCGGCCGGCGGCGAGATGCAGTTCTCCCGGCTCAGTTCCGGACTGTGGGTGACGAAGAGCTGGGCGATCTGGGCGCCGATCGGCGGGATCGCGGCGAACCGAGGTATCAGCGTTGCCGGCGAGGTCGAGACATATGGCTGGGTCGCACGCGTGTATGCTGGAAATGACACGATCCAGGTGATGCCATGATGCGGAGTGGCCCGCTCGCGATGGTGGCCGCTGCCGCGCTCGCCGCTGCCGGGTGCTCATCGTCGTCTGGGAGCGGTGGTGCGCTGCGGGTCAGCGTCGGCGGCCTGCCGTCCGGCGTCGCGGCGAACATCGCGATCGACGGCCCGGCGGGATTTCACACCACGCTCAATTCTGCCACGACACTCAACGGGCTCGCCGCGGGAACGTACACTGCGACCGCCGCCTCGATCGTGGTGGGGTCCGACGCGTATCAGGCCGCGCAGGCGACGCAGCAAGTCGCCGTCGCGTCGGGGAGCACCACGTCGATCATGGAGCAGTTCGCGGTCGTTCCGGCCACACTGCAGGTGAACATCTCCGGCTTGCCGCTGGGTACGGCCGGGGCGGTGACGATTACCGGCCCCAGTGGGTACGATGTCGGGGCAACGACCTCGACCACATTGAGTGGGCTCGCGCCGGGCGATTACACCGTGACGGCGGCCGCTGTTTCTCCCGGCGGTGTGCTCTACGCACCGGTGCCCGCGACTCAATCGGCGCGGGTGTCGCCCGGTGCGCAGCTAGTGGCCGGGATCCAGTACTCGCATCCCGAGTCGTCGCTCGCGATCACGATCGGTGCGGTGTACATCAATCAGGCGGCGCAATCGACCGGCGGTGCCGTCCCGCTGATCCCGGACCGGCCCGGCATCCTGCGAGTCTTCCTGGTTGGGAGCGAGGCCAACAGCGCCACTCCCGACGTACGGGTACGCCTCTACTACTCGGGCGCACTGTCGAACACCTACATCATTCACGCTCCCCGGATCGGCGTTCCGCTCGGCATCGACGAAAGCGATTCCACGGGGTCATGGAACCTGATCCTTGCCGAACATCAGATCGAACCCGGGCTCCAGATCCTGGTCGATGTCGACCCCAACGGTGTCGTGCCGCTGGCCACGCGTGCCACTCTGGTTTATCCGGCGAACGGCGTACCGCTGACGATGAATCTGCATTCCGGCCCGATCTATCAGCTCGAGTTCGTCCCGATCGTCAATTCATCCGACGGCACCACCGGAATGATCGGCGACACTGCCGCGCTCACCCAGGGGCTCCGGCTACTGCATCCGATGTGGCACTACACCGCCGGGATTCATGCGCCGTTCACCGCGTCCGGCGGTCCATTCGAGCCGTCGGACGCCAACGACGCCTGGCAGTTGACGCTGCAGCAGCTTGAAATGCTCCGCCAGACCGAAGGCAGCTCGTCCTATTACTACGGCGTCGTTCATCTGAACTACAGCTCGGGGACCGTCGGCCTCGGGTACATCGGCGTGTCGACAGTACCCAACTACCGTGCTGCGATCGGCTGGGACGCGTTGGGGAGCTATCCGCCTTTTGCCGAGGTCGCCGCCGAAACGTACGCGCACGAACTCGGGCACAATCTCGGCCTGCAGCACGCACCATGCGGCGGCGCGAGCAACCCTGATCCGGCCTTTCCCTATCCGAATGGCAAGGCTGGCGGCTCGGGTTTCAACGTGCTCACCGGCCAGATCGTCACGGCGCCGTCGTATGATCTCATGAGCTATTGTTCGCCGGTCTGGATCAGTGACTACAGCTACCGGAAGTTGCTGACGTATACCCAGGCATCGATCGCGGCGCCGCCGGCCGCAACGCGCAGTGTCCTGGTTTCCGGTGTCATCCGCCGGTCGGGCGGCACCCTCAATCCGGTGCTCGCAGTCACGGCGCCGCCCGTGATGCCCAGCGCACCGGGCGCCTATCGGCTGGTGGGGACGGGCACCGACGGATCGCAGCTGTTCGAGTTCACCTTCGACCCACCGCAGGTTGGCGACGCCGCGACGGCCGCGGTTCGCCCCTTTGTCTTCACGGTGCCGCTGACCGTTTCGTCAGCGCTGGCGTCGCTGCGACTCACCGGCCCGGGGGTCGACACCAGTCTCTCCGGCGCGCCGCGTGGATCGCTCCTCGGCGACACGACGTCAGTGACCGCCACACGGATCGCCGCCGACGAAGTGCGATTCGTCTGGAGTGCTGTGCGCTATCCGATGGTGATGATCCGCGATGCGGCGACGGGCTCGGTGCTGGCGATTGCCAGAGGAGGAACGATCACGCTGCGGGGGAAGACGGGCACCTTTGTCGTCTCCGCCTCCGACGGCGTCGCGTCGACCGACCTGCGACTGACGCCGTAGTGCCGAGGCTACTTCTTGGCGCTCTTCGCGAGGCGACTCTTGGTGCGGGCGGCGGTGTTGCGATGAATGATGTTCTTCCGGCCGGCACGATCGATCATCTGCTCCGCTTCCTTGAGCGCGCTGGCAGCCTCTGCCGGGGACGACGCCGTACGGACCTTCTTGATCGCCGTGCGCAGTTCGCTGCGAGTGGCCTTGTTCCGGGCGGTACGCGTCTTGGTCTGACGCATGCGCTTCTTGGCGGACTTGATGCGGGGCAACGGAGCCTCAACATGAAAAGGTGGATCAACCGCGGTCAGAATAGTCGGCCCAGCGGTCAGGTTCAAGAGAGCGGCACATCCGGGGCATCGGGATGGTCGCCCGGTCCGGGCGCAGAACCAGCTCCCGCACTACTTTAGCGCACCGTGCTCAACGACTTTCTGCTCGCCCTGCCGATGCTCCTCTTTGCGCTCGTTGCCCACGAGTTTGCGCATGGATGGGCTGCCTATCAGCAGGGGGACGACACCGCCTACAAGCTCGGCCGCCTCACCCTCAACCCGATCCCCCACATCGACCCGATCTACACGATTGCGATGCCGGTGGCGTTGTGGTTTCTCAGTCACGGCCAGTTCACCTTCGGCGGCGCGCGCCCGGTCCCGGTCATCACCCGGAACTTTCGCAACTACAAGCGGGGCGACCTGATCGTGTCGAGCGCGGGGGTCGTCACGAATTTCGTCCTGGCGCTGGCGTGCACCGCATTATTCGGGTTGCTGGGCATGCTGTACCACGCAGCGGGAGGGTCCGGGACGTCGACGGTGGAAACCGCGCAGCGGATGCTGTTTTGGGGGATCCACCTCAACCTGATTCTCGGCGTCTTCAACCTGATTCCCATCCCACCGCTCGATGGCTCGCGGATCCTCTACCATTTCCTCCCCACGGCATGGGCGGTGCGCTACCGGTCGCTCGACCGGTTCGGGTTCATCCCCCTTGTCATCCTCCTCTATGTGGCCCAGCCGGTCCTCGGGTGGGTGATGACGCCGGCCTGGATGGCTGAGTCGGGGTTGATCCACGCCGTCGCCCCCTTCGCGGTGGGCCAGGGCTGGAACATCTTTCAGGCATGACAGCGGCGATCGAGTCAGAAAGAGGCGACGTCGCCACCACCGGCTTCGTCGTGGCGCTCGACGGCTTTACCGGGCCGCTCGATCTCCTCCTGCATCTGGTGCGGGAGGAGCAGATCGATATCGCCGATATTCCGGTCGCGCGGATCGCCGATCAGTTCCTGCGGGCAATCCATGCCCTGGGGCTCAACCAGGCGGCGGACTACCTCGAAATGGCCGGCCGCCTGATCCGGCTCAAGGTGCAGCTCCTGCTCCCCCGCCAGGGCGACGACGGTGAATGGGTCGACCCACGTGCCGAACTGGTCCGCCGCCTCCTGGAGTACCAGCAGATCAAGGAGATCGCCCGCGAGCTGGCGCGGCTGGCGGAGCGTCGTGCGCTCCGTCACGGACGCGGCTATCTCCCGCCGCCGCCCGATCTTCCACCGATCCCGCTCTCGGTCGACCTGCTCGAGCTCCTCACTGCGGTGGAGCGGGTGATCCTCGCCATTCCGCAGCCGGTGCTCCATCGCGTGATCACCCGGCCGCTCGACGTCGAAGGCGCGGTCTGGCGGATTCAGGCGCTCCTTGCCGAACAGAACGAGTTCGACTGGCGCGCGGCGTTCGGACCGAAACCGACGATGGTCGAAGTGCTCTCCACCTTGCTGGCGCTCCTCGAACTCGCGCGTCGCGGTGTCTGCCGCCTTCGCCAATCCACTCCCTTTGCGCCATTGGTGATCGCCCGTGAGCAAGCTCTCCCCACTCTCGCAACTGCTTGAGGCTGCGCTGTTCGCGGCCAATCGTCCGCTCACCCTCGACGAACTCGAGGGGCTCGAGCCGGACGCCGCCGCGGCCGAGGTGCGCACCGCGCTCGACGAATTGCGCGAGCACTATGACTTCGACGGCCACGCCGTGGAGATCGCCGAACTCGCGGGCGGTTACCAGATTCTGACTCGCGCCGTCTTTGCCGCAGCGGTGGAACGCGCCCAGGCTTTGCAGCGGCAACCGCGGCTCTCCGCGGCGACGCTGGAAACGCTTTCGACCATCGCGTACCGGCAACCGGTGGGGCGCGCCGAGATCGAGGAGATCCGGGGAGTCAACTCCGGCGGCGTGCTCCGCACCCTGCAGGAACGCGGATTGATCGAAGTGGTGGGACGCGGCGAAGCGCTGGGACGACCGCTTCTCTACGGCACGACGGCGCTCTTCCTCGAGACCCTGGGCCTCAACGACCTGACCGACCTGCCGCGCGCGGAGGAACTCACCATCGCCTTGCAGCCGCACCGTCCCGAAGCAGACGAGGGCGACGACAGCGCGCTGGCGTCGGTCGAAGAGGGCTGATGGCATTGATGCGATTGCAGCGCTTCCTCGCGCGCGCCGGCGTGGCGTCGCGACGCCAGGCGGAAACGCTGATCACTGACGGCAAGGTCAAGGTCGACGGCCGGGTTGCGGAACTCGGCATGTCGGTCGATCCGGCGAAGTCCAAGGTGACCGTGGGCCGGAAGACGATCCGCCTCGCCACGCGCCGCTGGCTCGCGTTCCACAAGCCGCTTGGCGTGGTGACCACGGCGAGCGACGAGGCGGGGCGCCGGACCGTCTTTGATTTCATCCCCGATGCGTTGGGGCTGACCTACGTTGGCCGCCTCGATGTTGCGACGACCGGCTTGCTGTTGCTCACCACCGATGGCGAGGCGGTGCACCGGCTCACTCATCCGCGCTACAGGATTCCGCGGCAGTACATCGCGCTGGTTCACGGTGCGACCACCGCGGAACTCACCGCGCGGTCTGCAACGCAGGTGAAGGTCGATGAACGTCCTGTCGTCCCGAGCCGGGTCAACGTGAAGCCGGGGCGTAACGGACGGAGCATTCTGGAAGTCACGCTTGAAGAGGGACGGAATCGCATCGTCCGGCGGTGGGTCGAAGCGATGGGCGCCAAGGTGGAACGGCTGGCGCGGGTGTCGTACGGTCCGGTGCGGCTCGATGATCTCGAGCCAGGGAAATGGCGCCCATTGACGCCAGCCGAGGAACGCGGCATCTACCACGCGATCGGCTTGAAATCCGGAGGCAGCGAGTGACGTTCCCGGTCCAGGATGTTGTCGCAGAGATCCGCAAACGCGTCGTCGGGCAGGATGTCATGGTCGAGCGCCTGCTGATCGGCCTGCTCACCGGCGGGCATATCCTCCTCGAAGGCGTGCCGGGGCTTGCCAAGACCCTCACGGTGCGCACGCTCGCCGACGTGCTGCACGCATCGTTCTCGCGGATCCAGTTCACCCCCGATCTTCTCCCCGCCGACGTGGTCGGGACGATGATCTTCGAGTCACAGCAGCAGCGGTTCACGGTGCGGCACGGACCGATCTTCGCGCAGATCGTTCTCGCGGATGAAGTCAATCGCGCGCCGGCCAAGGTGCAGTCGGCGCTTCTGGAAGCGATGCAGGAGCGGCAGGTCACCATCGGCGGGACGACGTACCAGCTTCCTTCGCCGTTCCTCGTCCTCGCGACCCAGAATCCGATCGAGAGCGAAGGAACGTATCCGCTGCCGGAAGCGCAGCTCGACCGCTTCCTCCTCAAGGTCAAGGTGAGTTATCCCGCCCGCACGGAAGAGCGCGAGGTGCTGCTGCGAATGAGTGGCGCCGACGATTCCATTCCTGTGAGGCGTCTCGCCGAACCGGCGCAGGTCCTTGCCGCGCGCGAACAGATCGCCGCGGTCCATCTCGACCAGCGCCTCGCCGATTACATCGTCGACCTGGTCCGCGGGACGCGCGAACCTGGAGCGATCGGTCTCGGTCCGCTCGATGCGATGATCGCGTACGGTGCGTCGCCGCGGGCGTCGATCGCACTGGCGCAGACGTCGCGTGCGCACGCCTTCCTCCGCGGCCGTGATTACGTGACACCGGAAGATGTCCAGGAACTGGCGCCGGATGTGATGCGCCACCGGATCGTGCTGACGTTCGACGCCGAGGCCGAGGGGCTCGATTCCGACGCGGTGGTGAAGCAGGTGCTCGGCGCGGTTCGGGTGCCGTGACGTGCCGAGTCGTCTCCCGCCGGCACTGCTGAAGCAGGTCCGCACCCTCGCACTGCGCGGGCGGCGGGCCACGGACACGCTGCTTGGCGGAGAGATCCGGTCGGTGTTCCGCGGCACCGGCATGGAGTTCACAGATATCCGGCCGTACACCGAGGGCGACGACCTTCGGCACCTCGACTGGAATCTCCTCGCCCGGACCGGGCACCCGTACATCAAGCTGTATACCGAAGCACGCGAACTCACGCTGCTGCTGATCGTCGATCACTCGCGATCGACTGCGATCGGCGATCCCGAACCGAAGTCGGCGCGGGCCATCGAGATCGCGGCGCTCCTCGCGCTGGTCGCGGCGCAGCAGCAGGATCGCGTCGGCCTCCTCGGATTTGCGGATACGATCGGTCCGGTGATTCCTCCGGGGCGCGGCCATCGGCACGTCTTCGGCGTGGTGCAGACGCTCTTCTCGCTCGAGGCGACCGGCAGGGGAACCGATCTCGCCGGTGCGCTCCGGAGCGCAGGGTCACTTCTCCGGCGTCGGGCGTTGATCGTGGTGATCTCCGATTTTCTGGCGAAGGATTGGGCGACACCGCTCAAGGGACTTGCTGCACGCCACGAAGTGACGGCGATCGCGCTCGAGGATCGGCGCGATACGGCACTTCCGACCGGCGGGTGGGTGAACCTTGCGGGAGCGGAGCAGGGCAGCAGCACTGTGCTCTTTGACAGCAGTGATCCCGTTGCCCGCCGCCGCGCGGAAGCCGCGGCCAAGCGCACCCGGTTGAACCGCGCCAACGCGTTTGCGTCGGCGGGGGTCCGTGAAGTCGTGGTGCGCACCGAAGGCGACTACATGAGCGCGCTGCGGAGCGCCTTCGGCAAGTCGGGCGGGCGGCGATGACGCAGCAGCAGGTGCCGACGGTGGGCGACACGATCACCATCGTCCGGCATATCGCCGCGCCACCCGGTGCGGTGGTGACCGCGCCGTCGCCGACGGACTCGACCGTGGCGACACTGGTGGCGCCGCCGGTGATCACGCGCGACGGCGATTCGGTCCGCATTGCGTATACCGTTGCCGTGTGGGCGTCGGGACACAACGACCTCGCCCTTCCCGGTGTCATCGTCGTCGATATGCGTGGCCACGTCGACACCCTCGCCGACACGCATGTGAGCGTCGACGTCGCGTCGGTGCTCCCGGCGGCGAAGACCGCCGCGAACATTGCGCCGCATCCGGGGCGGCCGTGGCTGGCGAGTGCGGAGCGTTCGTACCTGCCATTTGCCGTTCTCGTTCCCCTCGCCGTGCTGCTCTCCGCCGCGGGGCTCTGGTGGTGGCGCCGACCCGGTCCACCAGTTCCGGTCACGCCTCCGCCGATGGCGCCGCCGCTCACGCGGGGGCGGATCGACCTGTGGCTTGGTGCCGGCGAGCCGCGACTCGCGCTCGAGCATGTCGAGGCGATGACCCGTTCGCGCGCCGACTTCGCCGAATGGAGAGCGCGCGCCGATCAGCTGCGCTTTGCGCCGACCGCCGACGACCAGCTCGCCGCGCTCGTGATCGAAGGATGGTCCCGCATTTCCGAGGAGCCGGCGCCGTGATCTACTTCGCCCGGCCGTGGCTCCTCCCGCTGCTGCTCGCGCTGCCGGTCTGGTGGTGGCTGCGCCGCCGCCAACATCCCGTGGCCGCAACCGTCAGCGATACCAGGCCGTTCGACGCGGCAACCCGCGGACGGTGGAAGCTGCTGCTCCCGCCGACCCTTCGTTCGCTGGCGCTCATCGGCTTGATCCTCGCGGCGGCCGGGCCATATCGCGCCGGTGACCGCCTGGTCGTGTCGGCCAACGGAGTGGCGATCGTGATCGCGATCGACGTATCGAGCTCGATGCTGGCGGAGGACTTCGCGCCATCCAACCGGATCGAAGTGGCGAAGCAGCGTGCCATCGATTTCGTGCGGGGGCGTAACGCCGACCGGATCGGCCTCGTCGTTTTTGCCGGCGAAGCACTGACCCAGGTTCCGGTGACGCTCGACTATCCGGCGCTGATCGACGCGATCCGGAATGTCGAGATCGGCGCGCTCGACGACGGTACCGCGATCGGATCGGGGTTGGCGATCGCGGTGGCGCGCCTCCGCAAGGTCCCGGGCGCCAGCAAGGTGGTGCTCCTCCTCACTGACGGCGTCAACAATCGCGGTGTCATCGATCCGCGTACCGCTGCGGAAACCGCCGCGGCGTTCGGGATCAAGGTGTACACCGTCGGGATCGGGTCGGAAGGCGAGGCGCGGGTGCCGACGCAACGTGATGCGCAGGGGAACTACCGGTATGAGAACATGCCGGTCGAAATCGACGAAGACCTGCTGCGCGACATCGCGCAGCGCACCGGCGGCGAGTACTTCCGGGCCAAGGATTCGCAGGCGCTGACCAGCATCTTCCAGCAGGTCGACAAGCTCGCTCGCGCGCCGGTCGACGCGGTGCGGTACACCCGCCAGCAGGAACGGACGCTGCCATTTCTCGCCGGCACGCTGGCAGCGCTCCTCGCCGAACTGATCATCAGCGGCACGATGGTGATCCGGATCCCATGATCTTCGAGCGACCGATCCTCCTCTACGTGGTGCCGGTGATCATTGCGATCATCGCGCTGGCGGCGTTCAGGTCGCGCCGGGCGCGGGAGCGGGCCGCCGATGTCTGGTCTCGCGCGCTCGGTGTCCGTGCCCGAGCACTGGGCCGGTATTCGGTGTGGATCGTTTCGCTGGTCGCGCTCTGCATCGCAGTCGGGATCGCCGGTCCGCGATGGGGGTCGGCGACGACGAGCACCGAATCGCAGGCGCTCAACGTGGTCGTGGTGATGGACATCTCCCGGTCGATGCTGGCGCAGGATGTGGCGCCCAGCCGCCTCGGCCGGGCCGTGTCGCTCTCCCGGCGGCTGGTCCAGGATCTCGATGGCGATCGTTTTGCGCTCGTCGCGTTCGCGGGTCACCCGTACGTCCTGTCGCCGCTGACCCTCGACGCCAGTTCGATCACGCTGCAACTCGACGCGCTCGATCCCGAGATGGCCAGCGTCGGCGGATCGGGGCTCGGCCCGGCGCTCGAGCTCGCGCGGAAGGTGCTGACGGCGTCGCCACAAGGTGGCGACCGCGCCATCGTGGTCTTCACCGACGGGGAGACCTTTGATGGGCCGCATCCACTCGAGACGGCGGGGGCCGGCCTGCGCCGCGCGGGAATCACCCTCATCGCCGTGCCGGTCGGCGACATCCGCGGCGCACGCATCCCCGATCCCGACGGAAGCTGGCACCGCGACCAGATTGGACGGGAAGTGGTCACCGTCCGGCGCGACGACCTGCTGCAGGCGGCGGTGCAATCGGCCAACGGCGTGATGATCGCCGCCAACGCCCCGGACCCTGTCGGCGACGTGCGACGCGTTCTGGCGCACCTGCACCGGATCCGCACCAGCGATCGTTCCGCCGCCGATCTGGTGCCGCGCGCATGGATCTTCGCACTGGTTGCCGCACTCGTGCTCCTGGCGCATACGCTCACCCGGCGGAGTGCGGCACTGATCGGAATCATGCTGGCAATCGGTGTGGCGCGGGCCGGAGCGCAACGGCCGTCGACGGGAAGCCGACTCCTCCTGCGCGGGGACACGATGCGTGCGCGTCAGGCGTTCACAGCGGAGATCAAGCGCCGCCAGACCGATTCGGCGTGGTTCAACGCCGGCACCTCCGCGCTGATGGCCAGGGACCTGCCGACCGCGATCGCCGAACTGCAGCGGGCGACGATGAGCGTCGATCCCGCGTTGCGGCAACGGGCACTCTACAACCTAGGCACCGCCTACCTCCTCTCGGCGCGACGCGACTCGACGCAGCGCGATTCGCTCTTGAATGCGGCGTCGACTCAATTGCAGCAGGCACTCCTGCTGGCTCCCAACGACAGAAATGCGAAGTTCAATTTCGAACTGGCACGGCGGATGAAGCCGCCGCCGAAGCCGTCGTCGAGCAGCAAGGGGAAATCCGGCGGTACAGGGAACCGACCGCCACCTCCTCCACCGCCGAGTGGTGGCGGCCGCAGCGGAATGACGCCGGCCGAGGCCGATCAGGTCCTCAATGCGATGGAGCGCGCCGAGCGCGATACGCGGCAGAATCAGAACCAGCGAATGCGGCGCGGTGAGCCGCAACTCGGGCCGGACTGGTGATTGCGCTCGCTCTGGTGGCCGCGCTGGCGTTCCAGGACACCAACACGACCCTGACGCCGCAGATCCGCGCGATGGTGGACAGGATGCCGCTCCCCCGCCCGGGGGAACCGTCGATCAGCGTCAAGTTTTCGCGCGATACGGTGTGGGTCGGCGAGCAGGTCGAATTGATCACTGCAGCGTGGTTTCCGCGCCAGCTTCGCGACCGGCTCAATCATGCGCCATCGATCCGATCACCGCTCCTCGGCGGTGTCTGGATCGCGCGGAACCAGCAGAATCCGGTGCCGGCGGGGACGCGATACATCGGCCACCAAGTCTACGATCTCTTCGTGTCGTACCAGGTGCTTTTCCCGCTCGGGCCCGGACGGATCGATGCGCCGCCTGCGACACTCAACTTCCGGGTGCCGACGTCTGCGTCGTACTTCGCCAAGGAGGTACCGCGAAGTTACGCCTCGGCGGCGGAACATCTGATTGTTCGTGCCGTTCCCGCTGCAGCCAGCGCTTCGCTGGGCGGCGGCCCCACCGCTCTCGCGATGCGCATCACCTGGCGCGCTCCGGTGAGCAGCATACGCGCGGGCGCGCCGACAGTGGTCCAGCTGGTCCTGAGCGGCGCCGGCAATCTGACGCTGTGGCCCGCGCCACAGGTGAAATGGCCGCCCGGCCTGCACATCTATCCCGAAGCGACGACCGAAAGCCGGACGCCCGATCGTGGCACCATCGCCGGGGAAAAGCAGTTCCGGTACACCGTCGTCGCCGACAGCGCCGGTGTGCTGACGCTCCCTGCAGTGAGCTATCAGTATTTCGATCCCGGTGCCGTCGAAACGCGATCAATCGCGGCGTCGCCGCTCACCTTGCCCGTCGTCCCCGCGGCATCGGCAACGTCCGACCGGCAACCGCCGCTGCTGGGCAGCGATTCCGACCGCCCGGTCGCCACCGTGGTGGTGCGATCGTTCTGGCCGGTACTGCTATTCGTGGCAGTGGCGCCCTGGCTCGTTGTGCTGATCCGGCGCAGGCGTCGGGTACTGCCAACGATCGCGAGCGCGCCTGCTGGTGGCGACCCCGAAGCGACGCTCCGCGCTGTACTCGGTACGCCACTCGATGCCGGGCCGGAACATGTTGCGGCAGCACTGCGCTCGCGCGGGGTCGGACGAGATGACGCCGAGCAGGTGCGCCGATGGTTGTCGTCCGCAGCACGGAACCGCTACGGTCCGGTGCCGGGGCCGTCGCCAGATCCACCGGCGATCGTGCCGACAATCGTCGCGAGGTTGCGCCGGCGAGCCGTCGCGGTGACGGTCCTGCTGATCGCGCTGGTGGCGGCGAGGCTCCCCGCGCAGGTTGGCGACGGCGTGGCCCGGTATGCCGGTGGCGACTATGCCGGTGCGGCGCGGATCTTCGAGAACGACGTCCGCGCGCACCCCACCGCCGTCGGTGCATGGCGCAATCTCGGTGAAGCGCGCTGGATGGCCGGCGACGATCCCGGTGCGGCAGCGGCCCTCATCGAGGCCCTTCGGCTGGCACCTCGCGACGGCGCGGTGCGGACGGCATGGCAACGCGATACCGCCATTCCCGGCGACGTCCGCGCCCTCGCACCGTCGGTGCCGCTGTCGCGCGACGAGCTGCTGCTGGTGGGTCTGGCGGCTTGGCTCGTCGCGAGCACGGCGATGATTGCCGGGTGGCGGCGCAGCGCCCTTGGCGTCGGACTGATCGGCGTGGCGGCGTTGCTCGTCGCGGCGACCCGAATCCAGGATGAGCATGCCGACCGCGCCCTCGTCCTTGCAACCACCACGATTCACATCTCGCCCCACCCGGCAACCAATGCGCTCGCCGATGTCGCCACCTGGTCGGTGGTCGAGGTGCATCGCCGGGTTCCCAACTGGGTGCTGATCGACACGCAACTGCGAGCGACCGTGGGTCCCGGTGATCGCACCATCGAAGGATGGGTCCCCGCATCCGCGGTCGCCGGAATCGGGCCACTACATTGAAGTCATGCCTGCCGGTACCGCACGCCGCATCGCCATCCTCCCCGACGCCGTCGCGAACCAGATCGCGGCCGGCGAAGTGGTCGAGCGCCCGGCGTCCGCCGCCAAGGAGCTGATCGAGAACGCCCTCGATGCCGGCGCAACGAAGGTCCGGGTCGCGGTCGAAAACGGCGGCAAGACGTTGATCGAAGTTGCCGATGATGGCTGCGGCATGACGCGTGACGAAGCGATTCTCGCGCTCGATCGGCACGCCACCAGCAAGATCCATCAGATCGGCGACCTGGTCGGGATCAGTACCTTCGGCTTTCGCGGCGAGGCCCTTCCGGCCATCGCATCGGTGTCGCGTTGCACCATCGTCTCGTCGACGTCGGACGGCGACGGCACCGAACTGACTGTCTCCGGCGCCCGTCTCGACCAGGTCCGCGACGCTTCGCGCCAGCGCGGTACCACGGTCACGGTGAGGACCCTCTTCTTCAACACACCGGCGCGCCGCAAGTTTCTCCGATCGGCATCGAGCGAATCGCGCGCGATCTGGGATACGGTGTCCACGCTGGCACTGGCGCACCCCGAGGTCGGATTCGACCTCACCCTCGACGGACGAACCCGTCTCGCCGTTCCCGCCGAGCAGACGCCGGACGAGCGGCTCGCCGCGATCTGGGGAGCGGAGCTCGTCGGCACGTTGATCGCGGTCGACTTCGCGGTCGGCAGCGTGCGGGTGCACGGTTTCGCGCAGCGCCCCGCCGACGCGCAACCGACCGGGCGGCGCACACAGCTCTTCGTCAACGGCCGGCCGTTTCGCGATCCATTTCTTGTGCGCGCCGCCGAAGCGGGGTACCGATCAGCGATTCATCCGGGTGACCGCCCGTCGCTCCTTCTCGCGATCGATGTCGATCCCGGTGATGTCGACGTCAACGTGCATCCCGCCAAGCTCGAAGTGCGGTTTCGTGATCGTCTCGGCGTGGAGCGGGCCGCGGAAGAGGCGATCCGCGCCGCGCTCGCTCGGCTCGATGCCTCGGCCGTCCTTGGCGAGACGTCGCTCTCCGCGCCGCGGCCGCTGTGGTATCCGGCCGGACTTGCTGACCGATCGGCGGCGCCAGGCGATCTCTTTGCACCGCTCGACGAGGCGGTCACCCATGCCGCACACCAGCCGGCCGTCATTCCGATGCTGCCGCACCTGCTGCAGCTTGCCGACACCTACATCTGTTACGAGGCGGCCGACGGTCTCGTGATCGTCGACCAGCATTCGGCGCACGAGCGCGTTCTCTACGAGGATGTGCTGCGACGCCTGCAGGGCGACGGGTTGCCCGCGCAGCGGCTCCTCCTGCCGATCACCATCGAGTTGAATGACGAGGAACTCGACGCGGTGTCGGCGCACGCAGAGCTCTTGCGCCGCACCGGATTTGAGATCGAGCCGTTCGGCGGCCGGGCCGTGGCAATCCACGGCGTTCCGAATCCGCATCCTCGCTTCGATGCCGAGAGTTGCTTCCGGGAGCTGATTGCCGATCTCGCGCGCGGCCGCTTCGGAGGATGGGCCAACCGGCTGGAGCGGTTTGCGGCGACGTGGGCGTGCCGCGCCGCGGTCAAGGCGGGGCAGTCGCTCGACGAGCGCAGCATGCGCGAACTGCTCACCGCGCTCTTCACCTGCGATCTGCCGCCGCACGACGTCCATGGCCGGTCGACGATCGTGCAGCTTCCGCTCGACGAACTGGAGCGCCGGTTTGGCCGACGCTGATACGCCGGTCATCGTCGGGCCCACGGGAATCGGAAAGACTGCGGTCGCGCTGGCGCTCGCCGCGTACTGGCCGCTCGAAGTGATCTCGGCCGACTCCCGTCAGGTGTACCGGACGCTCGACGTCGTCACCGCCAAGCCGACGCCCCGCGAGCGGCAACGGGTGCCACACCACCTCATCGACCTGATCCGCCCCGGCGAACGATTCAGTGCGGGACGGTTTGCGGTCGAAGCGGCGGAGGCGATTGGCGACGTTCGCGCCCGGGGACATCTTCCAGTCGTCGTCGGCGGATCGGGGTTGTACGTCAAGGCGCTGGTCGACGGTCTCTTTGCTGAGCCGCCACTCGATCGCCCACGCCGCGACGCGGTGGCAGCGGTCACCAACGCAATGGACCATGCGACGCTGGTGCGCTGGGCGGCGAGGCTCGACCCGGGGCGCGAAATCAGCGGAGGGCGGCACCGCGCCGCGCGAACCATCGAGATCGCGTTGCTCACCGGGCATCCGCTCTCATGGTGGCAGCGAACCGCCGCCGTTGGCGGACAGCTGCGCCCGTGGATCGTTCGCCTCACCGCACCGCGGGCCGTGTTGCATCACCGGATTCAGTCGAGGGCACAGGAAATGATTCGGCGCGGGATGGTGGAGGAGGTCGCAGCAGCACTGGCCGACGGTGCGCCGGTGGGCGGCCCGGGGATGGACGGCGTCGGTGTCCGCGAAGCGGTCGCCGTGCTGCATGGGACGCTCGCGCGCGATCAACTGGCGGACGCGATCGCCACGGCGACTCGTCAGTACGCCAAGCGCCAGGAAACCTGGTTTCGCCACCAGCTCGGCCCCAACGTCCTGACACTTGATGCGGTGCGCCCCCCGGAAGAGGTCGCCGCCGACATCGCCGAAGCATGGAAGGCGGCGGCATGAAGATCGGCATCACCTGCTATCCGACCTACGGCGGATCCGGCGCCGTCGCGACCGAACTCGGTCTCGACCTGGCGCGGCGCGGTCACGAGGTCCATTTCATCACTTACCAGTCGCCGTTCCGGCTCCGAGGCTACACCAAGCACGTCTACTTTCACGAGGTCGATACCTCGATGTCGAGGTATCCGCTCTTCGAGCACTACCCGTACGAGCTGGCGCTTGCGTCGCGGCAGTACGAGATCGCCGTCCAGGAAGAACTCGATCTGCTGCACGTCCATTACGCTATTCCGCACGCGACCACGGCGTTCCTGGCGCGCGAGATGCTCCGGGCCTCGCATCCGATCAAGGTGATCACCACGCTTCACGGCACCGACATCACGCTCGTCGGCCAGGAGGCGTCGTTCTACGCGATCTCGAAGTTCTCCATCGAGAAATCCGACGGCGTGACCGCGGTGTCGCGGTTCCTGCGCGACGAGACCTACCGCGCCTTCGGCTGCGTGCAATGCGAACTCGCCGTGATCCCGAACTTCGTCAACCTGAGCGAATACCGCCCCGACATCGCCACGGCGCGCGAGTCGCTGGTGCCCAACGGGAACCGGCTGCTGGTGCACGTCTCGAATTTCCGGGAAGTGAAGCGTGTCAAGGACGTGGTGCGGATCTTCGCCCGGCTTCGCCGCGCCATGCCGGCGACGTTGATGCTCGTCGGCGACGGTCCCGATCGCAACGATGCCGAGCAGGAGGCGCGCGACCTCGGCGTGAGCGATGACGTCCTCTTTCTCGGCAGGCTCGACAGTGTCGCACCGCTGCTCGCGGCCGCTGATCTCTTCATCCTGCCGTCGCAGACCGAGTCGTTCGGTCTCGCGGCGCTCGAATCGATGGCGTGCGGTACACCGGTGCTCGCGTCGCGCGTGGGAGGAATTCCCGAGGTGATTACCGACGACGTGGAAGGATTGCTCGAGCCGGTCGGCTCGGTCGAAGCGATGGCCCGCCGTGCGATCGATCTCCTCCGTGACACGCCGCGTTATGCGCGGATGCGCGACGCAGCGCTTGCACGCGCCCGCGAATTCGGGACCGACGCCGTGGTGCCGCAGTACGAAGCGTACTATCAGCAGATCCTCAACCGCCGATGATTCTTCCCGCACTCGTTGTCGCGGCGATCCTCGGACTGGTCGAGGGGATCACCGAGTTCCTGCCGGTGTCGTCGACGGGGCACCTCATCGTCGCGGGCTCGCTCCTGTCGTTCACCGGCGAACGCGCGGCCACGTTCGAGATCGTGATCCAGGTCGGCGCGATCTTCGCCGTGATCTGGCATTACCGCGCGCTTCTCGGCGAGCTGTTGATGCGATGGTTCCAGTCGCCGGCAGAGCGACGCCTCGGTGGCAGCATTGTCGTGGCGTTTCTTCCGGCGGCGCTGGTCGGCCTCGGGATGCATCGCTGGATCAAGTTGCACCTCTTCACCCCGGTCACCGTTGCCGGCGCATTCATCGTCGGCGGCATCGTGATCCTCATCCTCGAGTGGCGCCGGCCGGCGGTCTCGACCGATCAGGTGCACGGGATCTCCACCAAGCAGGCGCTGGGGATCGGCTGCGCCCAGGTGCTGGCGCTCTTTCCGGGGACGTCGCGCTCCGCGGCGACGATTCTCGGCGGATACGCGCTCGGTCTCTCCCGCGCCGCGGCGACGGAGTTCTCCTTCCTTCTCGCCATCCCGACGCTGATCGCCGCCGCCGGCTACGACATCTTCAAGAGCCGACACCTCTTCACCGCAGCAGATATTCCGATGTTCGCTGTCGGCATCGGCGTGTCGTTCGTCGCCGCGCTCTTCGTCATTCGCGGCTTCCTTCGCTACGTCCAGCGTCATTCGTTCACCGTCTTTGCCTGGTATCGCATCGCGTTCGGTGTACTGATCCTGGGACTTGCCGCGCTGCATCTCCTCCGGATGGATGCCACCTGAGCTGATCCGGGCAGCGGAGCTGCCGAGCACAATGGAGGCGGCTCACAGCCTGGCGCAGGAGGGCGCGGCGCATGGTACGGCCGTCGTGGCGGCGCGCCAGACTGCCGGGCGTGGCACTCGCGGCCGGAACTGGTCGTCAGAACCCGGTGGCCTCTGGCTTTCGGTCGTGGCGCGCCCCGCGCGCGCCGATGCGCTCGAGGCACTGTCGCTTCGCATCGGTCTCGCGCTCGCGCTCGCCCTCGAGGCTGCGTCGCCGGCGCTCCCTCGGCTCGATCTCAAGTGGCCGAATGACATCGTCGTCGACCGTCGCAAGCTGGCCGGCATACTCTGCGAAGCACGCTGGGCAGCGGGGAAGTGCCAGTGGGTCGTGGTCGGCTTCGGCCTCAACGTCCGCAACCCTATTCCCGATGACTTGAAGGAAATGGCGGTCTCGCTGTCGACCTGGGATCCTCGCGCCGATCCGGCCGAGCTCGCCGCTCCGGTCGCCGGCGCGATTGCGCTGGCGGCGCGCGAAGCGGGACCACTCACGCCAGCCGAACTGGCGGCGTTCGCGCTGCGTGATGCACTGGCCGGCGCGCGGGTCACCGAGCCGGTGGTCGGCACCGCGGCCGGGATCACCCCGCTCGGCGCGTTGCAGGTCCGGACTGACGTCGGCACGATGACCGAGGTCATCGCCGGGGTGGTGATGAGCCCAAAGTGACGCGAGATTCCTGACATGCTCCTCGTGATCGACGTCGGCAACACCGAGACGACGTCCGGCCTGTTCGACGGCGACGAACTCCTGGCGCGCTGGCGGCTCACCAGCGGGGTCGAGCGCACGCCCGACGAATGGGCCCTCGCGCTCGAAGCGCTCATCGTCCGCGCAGGCCACTCGCCGGCCGAGATCCGCGCGTCGTGCGTCGCGTCGGTGGTGCCGCATGTGACGCAACCGCTCCTTGACGCACTCCGCGATGCCGTGCACCCCAACATCGGTCTCGTCGAGCCACGCGCCGCCTTGCCGCTCACCCTCGATGTCGACGAGCCGCTGGCGGTCGGTGCCGACCGGATCGCCAACGCCCTTGGCGCACTCGATCGCTTCCCCGGCGACAGCGTCGTCGTCGGATTCGGTACGGCAACGACATTCAACTGCATCACCGCCGACCGCCGCTTCATCGGCGGGTCGATCATGCCGGGCGTGAGAACCTCCGCCGATCAGTTGATCCGGAAAGCCGCGCGTCTCGGCGCCACCGAGCTCGTGGCGCCATCGCGAGCGATCGCGCGGAACACCGAAGACAACATCCGCGCCGGCGTCCTCCTTGGCGCCGCCGATGCGGTGGACGGGATGATCGCACGGATCCGGGCTGAGTGGCCGGGAGCGGGGACACCCCAGGTGATTGCGACCGGAGGCCTTGCAACGCTGATCGCTCCGCTGACTCGATCGATCGCGCAGGTCGATCCCGATCTCACGCTGCACGGGCTCCGCGTGGCAGCACAGGCCATGCACCTGCTCGGATGAGCGCCGTTCAGAGCGTGGGCCACCGGTCGGGCGTGAGCCCGTATCTCCTCCATCTGCGCCCGGCCGAGTGGCCGATCATGGCCGCGCATTGTGCCGTGGGATGGTTGCTGGCGGTCGGATTCCACTGGCCCGATTCCGCCGCGATTCTCGGCATCGGCAGCTGGGTGGTTCTCCTCAACGGCGGGACGCTGGCGCTCAACTCCGCGTTCGACAAGGACGTCGGCGATATCGCCTTCCTGCGCAACCCGCCGCGCCCGCCGAAGTATCTGGCGCAATACGCCGCGCTTCTGATGGCGGCTGGCCTGGCACTGACGTGGCGTCTGCCGATCCGCTACCGTGAGTTGTACTTCGCGTGCGCGGTGCTGTCGGTGGCGTATTCCGTCCCGCCGTTCCGGCTGAAGTCTGTCGCTGGCGCCGATTGGGTCATCAACATGTTCGGATTCGGCACCCTCACGGCGTACGCGGGGTGGGCGATCACCGGCCGGATCCTGCACGGCCCGCTCGGACCGGTCCTCTTCGCGTTCACCCCGCTCTTCGCGGCGCTCTACCCGCTCACGCAGTTGTATCAGATGGACGAAGACCGCGCGCGTGGCGATCGGACCTTCGCCATCCGGCTCGGCCTTCGGCGGTCGCTGACGGTGGCGATCTTCTGCGTCGGCGTGGCGTTCGGCATGTTTGTCATGGCGGCGTGGGAGAGCGGCTGGACCGCGCGGGACATGCTCAAGTGGGCGGCGCTCGGTGTCGCGGCGCTGGCATGGGTCGCCGTCCTCGGACCGTGGCGCGCACATGCCAGAGTCTGGTCGTCACGCGAGCACCAGCGAGCGATGTACCACGCGCTGATCGCCTGGGCGCTGACCGACATCGCGATCCTGATCGGCTGGGCGGCATAACGGGATGCTGTCCGTGGCGTCCATCCCCTCGCTCCACTAGTTTTTGGGAACCATCCGCTCAATCTGGAGATGTGCATGGCGACCGCGGTCCAGGTGGACTCCCGCTTCGATCAGATCAAGATCGCACCGATCGTCCGCGCCTCGGCAATTCTGGCCATCGTTCAATCGCTGTGCGTCGTCGTGGTGTCGATCATCACGCGCTCGCTCAGCGGGACGATCGAACACGCCCTGACGGGGATCGTGGTCTACATCGGTGCGATGATCACGATCTTCTGGCCCGGCACGCGCATCCGGCCGAGGCAGATCGACGGGATCTCGGCCGCGGCCGGAATCGGGCTCGGCGCCACCTGGTTCTTCGTCCCGATCGACGCCTTGATCCTCCAGCCTCTCGGCATGTACACCAATCGGTGGCATGAAGTCGGCGGCGGATCGATCTGGTGGTACATCCCGGTGTGGTGGATGGCCGGGACCTTCATCACCTGGCAGGGATCGTGGATCCTCGCGCACCAGGCCAATCGAACCGGTCAAGCGTCCGTGCCGCAGGCGATCGTCCTCGTGACCGTTGTCTCGGCGATCGTCGGAGCGCTCGCGGCAGCGGTGCATTTCCCACTCGCCGGGTGGAACGTTCCCACCTTCGCTGTCGCGTTGATGCCGGGTCTCGTGGTGGCAAACGCCATCAGCGCGCTCGGCAGCAGGCGCGGCTGACGCCTGCATGTTCCGCGGCGCAGCGCGATTCGTTCTTCGCGTCGCGGGTTGGCTGCTCACTCCGCTGATCCTGCTCGTGGCCGCCGCGGTCGGTGCACTCGGCGGCCTCGTCGTGACCCGCCGGATGGCGTCGACAACTTCGCTCGAAGTGACCTTCGCCCTGGCGTTCATCGTTGCGGGAATCGTCCTGCGCCTCTGGATGCGGCTACTGCGGAACCGGCCCGAGCTGCGCCACACGCTCTCGATGACAACCGAAGGAATTCCCGAAACCGAACTGGTGGAGCGACTGGTCAACCCGCCGGAGCCACCGCAATCCAATGCCCGGTGAAGATTTCCAGGCTCGGCGCGGCCGCCCTCACGGACCCATCGGCCTGAGGCGAAGCGCCGCCTTCGCATCCTGCGCGCTTCTCATGATGGCGGCGCCGCTTGCCGCGCAGGATGGCGTCTTTCTCACCGCCGGACGCGTCCTCGCCGGAACTCCATCGGAGGCAAGCTGGCGGCTCACCCTCGAGCGCGACATCACCGGCCCCCTCGGCGTCGATGGATCGTTGCTCGAACTTCCCGGTGCCAGGCCGGCGACCGGCGATCTTTATGGCGCCGGCGCCGACCTCACGCTCTTCAGCGCCGCGCACGGCGTCCCGACGCTGCTGGTCGGAGTCGCCGGCGGAATCGGCATTGGTGGCCAGTCCAAACTCTGGGCCGCGGGATCATTTGGCGTCCGGATGCCGATCATCGTCGCCGGACCGTTCCGGGTGATGGCCGAAGGACGGTGGCGGTCGCTCACGGTCACCGGCAGGAACGGCATCGAGATCGGCGCCGTCATCGGGTATCGGTCTCGCCGGCACGAAGTACCGCCGCCGAAGCCGGAGGCCGCAGGGCTGTGGGTCCCGCCGCCGATCGCCGACATCCTGCGATCGCGAGGGATCCCCGACGCGAAAGCGCGGTTGCTCAGCAACGTCGTGGGTACGGCGATCGAGGAGATGGGCCAGCCGTACGTCTGGGGAGGGACCGGCAACGGCAGCGGCGGCTTCGACTGTTCCGGGCTGATCCAGTACGCCTACACCCGGTACGGAATCCGGATTCCGCGGACCGCCGCTGGTCAGGCCACGGCGGGCGTCGCGATCGAGCGGAGCGTCGAGTCACTGCTCCCCGGGGATATCCTCGTCTTTTCGGAGCGCGGTGACGTCCCGACGCACGTCGGACTGTACGTCGGCGAGGGGCGATTCATCCACAGCGCCTCGCGCGGTGTCTCCCTTTCGCAGCTCTCGGACGCCGACACCGAAGGACGGGGTTGGCTCCGCCGGTGGATCGGCGTCCGCAGGATCGTGGAGTAGCGCTACTCCTTCTGCTGCGGGATCTCTCCCATCCCGACAAGCCGGGCAACATCCTTCTTCCAATCGGCGTCGCCGGTGTTGAGCGCCGGCCACCGATCGGGATGGTCAGGAACGTAGAGGAGCGCCATGTGCAGCATCGCCCCTTTCTCGATCGACTTCCCGGTCGGATTGTTGTAGGTCCCCACCAGACGGTAGCGATGCGAGTCCTGCAGCCGGATCCCGTCGCCGGTGATCCCCGGCAAGGTTCGCTCGACCGATTCGATATACCCCTTCGGCGCCAGCTTGATCTGCAGGTTGACGACCTGCTTCGGCTTCGACGAATCGGTGACATCCTGAAGCATCAGCCCGGTGGCGAAATCGTGCGCGTGCCCGCCGGCGCCGATGATCCGGCCGCTCAACGGGAGCGAGAAGTCGCGATGCCATGAGGTATGGCCGGCCGGGAGATCGAAGTCGACATCCTGGCCAACAGGGTTCATCACGTCGAGGTAGACCGGAAGGACGCTGACCGGCTTCGGCACCAGGTTGGTGGGGGAATACTCCACTGTCATCTCGAATGACACGCCCTTGATCATGTTGGCACTGTGATTGTGCCACATCACCAGCGCCGCCATCGGCATCCCGGTCGTGACCGGAATCCCCACGGTTGCCGGGACGCGAATGTCCTCGGTCTCCTCGCCCATCGCGATCATCCGTTCGGGGATCGCGTAGAAAAGCTGCCGCCGCCCGAAATTCACCACGTTGATGTGGTGGACCAGCTTGCGCGAGAGCGGCTTGCCGTCGGCGTCGACGATCCGCAGGCGCACGCCGCGAACCCACCCCGTCACCGGCCAGGTGAATCGGAGCAGCGATGAGCTCTGCATCTTCATCATCCCCATCGGCATTCCCGGCATCTCGTCGGTGGCCGGCGCGATGTCGTACTGCCCGCCGATCAGTGTCACGGTGTGCTGCGAGCTGTTCACCCGGACGATCAGTCCGTGCTCGACTGATGCCGGGGGATGAACGGGACCGGCGAGGGCAAACAGGAGGGGCAGGGCGAGCATCGACGCACCTTCGAATCGGGGTGGAGTGGAATGGCGCGAACGCGACGCGAAAATATATCCCGGTCCGGCGGAGGTCCGGCTTGACAGTCTCGTCGCCATCACTACGTTTGGGCCCGGTAGCAGTCGAATGCTACGACTGCCAACTCATTGCAATATCGTTACTTACCGTACACCGTTCAAGTTGGAGGTTGTGACATGGCTGGCGCCAGCAAGAGCAAGCACAAGCTCACCCCCTTGGAAGACCGCGTGGTCATCCTTCCCACCGAAGAGGCCGAATCGATGCGCGGTGGCCTCTACATCCCCGACACTGCCAAGGAAAAGCCGACCCAGGGCGAAATCATCGCCGTCGGTCCGGGCCGCTTCGAGAAGGGCGCGCGGGTTCCGCTCGATCTCAAGGTCGGCGACAAGGTGATCTACGGAAAATACAGCGGCACGCCGTTCACGATTGAAGGCGACGAGGTCATGATCATCAAGGCCTCCGACGTTCTCGCCAAGCTCGGTTGATCCACACCTACTGATCCGGAGAGAGAAGCAATGGCTGCAAAGGAATTGATGTTCAACGTGGACGCGCGGGCGAAGCTCAAGAAGGGCGTCGACGCGCTTGCCGAGGCGGTCAAGGTGACCCTCGGCCCCAAGGGCCGGAATGTCGTCATCGACAAGAAGTTCGGCTCGCCCACTGTCACCAAGGACGGCGTCACCGTCGCCAAGGAAGTCGAGCTCGCCGATCCGATCGAGAACATGGGCGCGCAGATGGTGAAGGAAGTCGCCACCAAGACCAGCGATCTCGCTGGCGACGGCACCACCACCGCGACGGTCCTGGCGCAGGCGATCTTCCGCGAAGGGCTGAAGAACGTCACCGCCGGTGCCAACCCGATGGAACTGAAGCGCGGCATCGACAAGGCGGTCGAGGCGCTGGTGAACGAACTGAAGGCGCTGTCGGTCCCGACCAGCGGCAAGAAGGACATCGCCCAGGTCGGCACCATTTCCGCCAACAACGACTCCGAGATCGGCAAGCTCATCGCCGAGGCGATGGAGAAGGTCGGCAAGGAAGGGGTCATCACGGTGGAGGAGGCGAAGGGGCTCGCCACCGAGCTCGACACCGTCGAGGGGATGCAGTTCGACCGCGGCTATCTCTCGCCGTACTTCGTCACCGATCCCGAGGCGATGGAGGCGGTGCTCGAGTCGCCGTACATCCTGATCCACGACAAGAAGATCTCGTCGATGAAGGAACTCCTCCCGGTGCTGGAGAAGGTTGCCCAGTCGGGGAAGCCGCTCCTCATCATCGCCGAGGATGTCGAAGGGGAGGCGCTCGCGACGCTGGTCGTCAACAAGCTGCGCGGCACCCTCAAGGTCGCCGCGGTCAAGGCGCCAGGGTTTGGTGATCGCCGCAAGGAGATGCTCCGCGACATCGCGATCCTCACCGAAGGCCAGACGATCTCGGAAGAAGTCGGCTTCAAGCTCGAGAACGCGACCCTCAACGAGCTCGGTCAGGCGAAGCGCGTGGTGATCGACAAGGACAACACCACCATCGTCGACGGCAAGGGGAAGAAGGATTCGATCCAGGGGCGGATCGCCGAGATCCGTGCCGCGATCGACAAGAGCACGTCGGATTACGACAAGGAGAAGCTGCAGGAGCGGCTGGCGAAGCTTGCCGGCGGCGTCGCGGTGATCCACGTCGGTGCGGCGACCGAGACCGAGATGAAGGAGAAGAAGGCTCGCGTCGAGGACGCGCTGCACGCCACGCGCGCGGCGGTCGAAGAGGGAATCGTCCCCGGCGGCGGTGTGGCACTGATCCGCTGCCAGTCGGTGCTCGACCGCGTCAAGGCGAGCGGTGACGAGAAGATCGGCGTCGACATCATCCGTCGCGCCATCGAGGAGCCGATCCGCGCCATTGCGATCAACGCCGGTGTCGAAGGGTCGATCGTCCTCGCCAAGGTCAAGGAGTCGAAGGACAAGGCCTTTGGCTACAACGCCGCGACCGATGAGTACGAAGACATGATGAAGGCCGGCGTCATCGATCCGACCAAGGTGACGCGGACCGCGCTGCAGAACGCGGCGTCGATCGCGTCGCTGCTGCTTACCACTGAGTGCGTGGTGGTGGAGCGGAAGGAAGACAAGCCGGCGACGCCGATGGCGGGCGGTGGTGGCGGCATGGGCGGGATGTACTGATCAGCCCGACGGGCTGATCAGTATCCCGCTCGTCCCGAGCGCAGCGAGGAAGGCGAGAAGAGCCGAAGGATCGCTTCGCCTGCGTTGAAGGCGCAACATACAAAGGGCCCCGTCGAATCGACGGGGCCCTTTGTGTACTTATCCGGGCGATAGTCCTACTTCCACGTCGTGAACGAGATGCTGATGTTGTGATCGCCCTCCACGGCGGTCTTGGTCAGCTGAACCTCGGCGTAGTGATTCTGGTCGGTGTGGACGCAGAAGTAGAGGCCGAGCGGGGCACCGATCAACTCATAGGACGTGGACCCGTATGTCGCCGCGGCGCACGCTGCGTAGTTCGGAGCTGCAGTCCCCATCACAGCGAATCGACTGGTGTCGACCACGCTGAGTTGGTCGACGTCACCCGACACCGATTCATTCCAGATGTCTCCATCGGCAAACGTTTCGGACGTCTGCACCGTCCCGGCATCGAGGTCGGCATCGTATGTCGCCGGTATGTCGAGCGTTCCCGAAAGCAGGATGTCGTGAGGAGTGTTGTCGGTGCCGCCGGTCATGTCATCGGAGCTGCATGCCGCGAGGCATATGGCGAGTCCGACGGCGAGCACGATCCGCTTGCTGAGGGCAGGTAGCACGAGGTCTCCCGGTGACAGGTTCTCAGTCCCGGCGAGTATCGGCCTCGGGACCGGGATCGTGAATGAGCGACCGCTCGTCGGCCTCAGGATTGGCGCCGGCACACCCTCAAGCTTTCTTTCCGCTCCGCCCTTCCAGGGAGTGGTTTCGTGCCTCGATCGACTCGCATCGTCCCGGCCGTCGTCCTCATCGTCGCCGGCTGCCACGGCGGCATCACCGGACCCTCCGCGGCCGAGGTCACGTCAGCGGGATCGGCGATTACCGCGCCTGGACTTCTGGCGTCGATCAAGGACCTGTCGGATGACTCGATGCTCGGCCGAGCTCCTGGCGGCCCCGCCGAGGCGAAAGTGGTCCGGTACATCACTGGCCAGTACCAGGCGATCGGGTTGCAGCCCGGCAATCCCGACGGCAGCTGGACACAGAACGTCGACCTGCTGGGATTCACCGCCCAGCCGACGGCGTCGTTTGCCGTTCACGGCCGCACGATCCCGTTAGTCAATCATCGTGATTACGTCGCCTATTCGTACCGGCCGGTCGACACGGTCAACGTCGACAACTCGGAGATCGTCTTCGTCGGATACGGCGTCGTCGCGCCCGAGTATGGCTGGGACGACTACAAGGGCGTCGACGTGAAGGGGAAGACGATCGTGATGCTGATCAACGATCCGCCGGTCCCCGATCCGAAGGACAGCACGCAACTCGATAGCACGATGTTCCGCGGCAAGGCGATGACCTATTACGGCCGCTGGACCTACAAGTACGACATCGCGACGCAGAAGGGCGCGGCGGCGGCGATCATCGTCCACCAGACGATTCCGGCGGCATATGGGTGGGATGTGGTCGATCACAGCAATTCGCACGAGAACATGGACGTGCGGCACGCCGACAGCAACCGGACGCGGGTCGCGGTGCAATCGTGGCTCACCTACGACAAGGCGAAGGAACTGTTCAAGGCTGCGGGGAAGGACTTTGACGCGCTGGAACGAAGTGCGCGCAGCAAGGATTTCCATCCGGTCGACCTCGGCGCCACGGCAACGTTCCATCTCACGAATTCGATCCGCGAGGTGCACTCCCACAACATCGTCGCGAAACTCGAGGGAAGTGATCCGAAGCTCCAGAACGAGTACGTCATCTACTCCGCGCACTGGGACCACTTGGGCATCGTCGAGCCAATCAAGGGCGATTCGATCGCCAATGGCGCGATCGACAACGCGTCGGGAGTGGCGGGGATGCTCGCCATCGCGAAGGCGTATCGTTCCCTCGGGACGAAGCCGCGCCGTTCGATTCTCTTCATCGCGACCACTGCCGAGGAAAAGGGGCTTCTCGGCGCGCGGTACTACGCCGAAAATCCGCTCTATCCGCTGAACCGGACGGTCGCCGACTTCAACATCGATGGGCTCAACCAGTGGGGGAGAACCAGCGACGTCACCGTCATCGGCAAGGGGGCGTCGACTCTTGAAGAGGTGCTGGACAGTGTTGCCACGGCCGAACATCGGACCCTCTCACCCGACCCCGAAAGCGACAAGGGGTTCTACTACCGCGCCGATCATTTCGAATTTGCCAAGCAGGGAGTGCCGGCGCTCTTTCTCGACAATGGCGTTCACTATCTCGGCAAGCCGGACGACTACAGCAAGACGAAGCGTGACGAGTACACCAACAACGACTATCACAACGTCACCGACGAGGTAAAGCCGGACTGGGATCTCAGTGGTGCCGTCGACGATCTCGGCATGTTCTTTCAGGCCGGCGTGCGCGTCGCGGACGGACCAAGCTGGCCGACGTGGCACGCCGGGAACGAGTTCAAGGCGATCCGCGACAAGATGCTCGGGGCGCACTAGCCGCCGATGACCGAAGCGCTCGAACCAGTCCCGGCAACGGCGACCGCCTGGTCGACGATTCGCGAAGCGTTGCGCGGATCGCACCAGGATTTTACCGAGGGGCCGATCGGCCGCGCGGTGGTGCTCCTCGCCATTCCGATGGTCCTGGAAATGGTGATGGAGAGCATCTTCGCCGTCACCGACATGTTCTTCGTGTCGCGGCTCGGTGCCGACTCGGTCGCGGCGGTCGGCCTCACCGAATCGGTGCTGTCGCTCGTCTACGCGATCGCGATGGGCCTCTCGATGGGCGTCACCGCGCTCGTGGCGCGCCGCATCGGCGAGAAGGATCACGCCGCCGCGTCACGGAGCGCGGCCCAGGGAATCATGCTTGGCGGATCGATGGCGCTGGTCCTTGGCGTGGCGGGCGTCATCTTCGCGCCCAACCTGCTGCGCATCATGGGTGCTTCGCAGGCTGTGATCGGCGCGGGAAGTGGTTACACCCGAGTCATTCTCGGTGGCGACGCCACCGTCGTTCTCCTCTTCGTGCTCAACGCCGCATTTCGTGGCGCCGGCGATCCGAGCATCGCAATGCGGGTGCTGTGGATCGCCAACGGGATCAACATCATCCTCGGCCCGTGCCTGATCTTTGGTGTTGGTCCATTTCCGCACCTTGGAGTGACCGGCGCCGCGGTCGCGACGACGATCGGGCGCGGGACCGGTGCGATCCTGGCGTTCTCCGCGATGCTGCGGCCGGGTGGCCGCCTGCGGGTGCGGCTCCGCCAGTTCATTCCCGACAGCCACCTCCTGCGCCAGCTCGTGACGCTCGGGTCGTCTGCGTCGCTACAGTTTCTTGTCGGCACCGCAAGCTGGATCGGGCTGACCCGATTGCTCGCGACCTTCGGCAGCGAGGCCGTCGCGGGCTACACCGTGGCGCTGCGGATGGTGATCTTCGCGATCCTTCCGGCATGGGGACTCGCCAACGCCGCCGCGACGATGGTGGGGCAGGGACTCGGCGCCGGCAAACCGGACCGTGCAGAAGGCGCGGTCTGGACCGCCTGCCGGTACAACTTCGCCTTCCTCACGCTCCTCGGCATCATTTTCCTCGTCGCGGCACCGGTGCTGGCCGGGCTCTTCGGCCACGACCCGGTGATGACCCGCTATGCCGTGCGCTGCCTGCGGATTATCGCCCTCGGCTTCCCGCTCTATGCGTTCGGAATGGTCCTGACCCAGGCGTTCAACGGTGCCGGTGACACCTGGACGCCGACCTGGCTCAACTTTCTGATCTTCTGGTGCTGGGAAATTCCCCTGGCATGGGTACTGGCGAAACCGCTCGGCATCGGCAGCGACGGCGCATTCATCGCGATTGCGGTGGCGTTCTCGACGCTGGCAGGCGCGTCGACGATCATCTTCCGCCGTGGCACGTGGAAGGCGGCGGTGGTGTAGTTTCCTGCCGATCAATTCCCCGGGAGCGTGGTGTGGTTCGTGGAATCGTCCCCCTGCTGGTTGCTCAATTCGTGCTTGCGCCGCCGATGCAACATCCGCCCGCGATCACCGGAACGTGGCGCGTCGATGCCGGCACCGACACGAAGAATGGTCCGCGTGAAGTGATCATCCGCGCGGACTCGTCGGCGTCGTGGGGGAAGGAGACGGTGCGGTGGCGGCTCAACAACGATCGGATTTCGATCGTGCTCGGCGGCGAATGGGAGACCTACAAGCTCAAGGTCCGCGACAATGCGCTGACTCTTTCGGGAGGCGATCTCCAGAAATCGGTGACCTTGAAGCGCGTCGGTCCTCCAACGCCGCGTCCCGCCGGCGCCCGGATTCCGCCTGACCCGGATGCCGGCGGCTGACCAGCGCAACTACATGAACGGATTCTCATCGGCCGTCGGCCCGTACACTGACGGCAGCGGTACGTCGAGCATTCGGAGATAGACGAGCAGCTGGCCGCGATGGTGGTACCAGTGGTTGAACATCAGCGCGCGCACCAACGCGATCCGCGGCGCGGCGATCACATCCTTCCCGCCAACGCTCATCGTCCAGATGAAGTTTGCGCGCTCCGGCGTCAGTCCGCTGATCATCGTCCGGGCCGTTGCCACGCTGCCGTCAAGCGCGTTGAACATCTCGGCCTGGCTCGTTGCCTCGGGCTGCGTGAACGCGGGTGGCGTGATGGAATCCGGCGTCAGCAGTCCCGCGAGCGCGCCCGGTATGGACGCCGTGTGCAGGCCAAGCTGGCCGAGCGAGTAAGACTTGGGATGCGGCTTCCACGAGAGCTTTCCCTCGGGAATACGCTCAAGCACGCGACGGGTCGTTTGCGCTTCGGTGTCGAGCTCCGTCAGGAGCGGATCGGTCATCGGATTCACTGGTGGTCCTTGGATGAAGGGTCGCAGGAAGGCATACCCCAGGGCGGATCGGCGTCAAGCGAATCCGGGTCACAAACTCGTCAACAATTGTGGAGCGGGCTGGTCAGGCAAAGAGCGTTCGCTGCGCCGGACCGATGATCCGCAGTGCAGTCATCGGACCATCCTGCACCGCAACGATGATGTCGCCGCGATACCCGCGCGCCGCAAGCGCAGGCTCGATCACCGCTCGCAATGCACCGTCGCTATTGCACCGCTGACTCACATGGGCCAGCACCACGACGGCGAGCTCCTCGTGGTGGATCTCGTCGAGGAGCCGGGCGGCATCGGCGTTCGACAAGTGTCCGCCGGGGCCGGCAATCCGCTGCTGCACCACGATCGGGTACCCGCTGGTTCGCAGCATCGTCTCGTCGTGGTTGGCTTCGAGAATCAGGCAATGGCGGTCGCGGAGAAACCAGCGCACCGCCTGGGTCGGGCGCCCCAGGTCGTAGGCCGCGCCGATCGACACGCCATCGGCGATCACGCCGATCGCAATCGGTTCCGCAGCGTCGTGCGAGGTCGGGCAGGCGCTGACCGCGAACGGTCCTACGGTCGCCGTCGCGGCGGTGCCGAGCGGGATGAAGTCGCACGATTCGCCGCTGCGGCGGAGTGCAGTCCAGGTGCCGAGCGATGTGAGGACGGGAACGTCATGCCGCGCGGCGAGCTTCACCGTGCCCATCGCGTGGTCGCCGTGTTCGTGCGTCACGGCAATTCCGGCGATGGCCGCGGGGGCGAGACCGGCGGCTTCCATGCGACGTTCGATCTCTCGCGGCGAGAATCCGGCATCGATGAGGAGAATCGCGCCACCACTCTGCAGCGCAAACGCATTTCCCTTCGAACCGGACCCGAGAACGGTCAGATGCATCGCTGATGCAGCGCGCGGAGCGACCGCTCCATCTCGGCGTCAACCGCGACGTCACGGCGCGGCAGGATCCGTCGTGCCATCTCGACGAACTGATCGGCCCCGATCATGGTACCCGACTCACCACCCCACGCGAACGGCGCGGTGTATTTGGCCGCTCTGACACCATCGAACAGGTTTGCCCCGGCGCCGATCACTGCTCCGGTCGGTAGCAACGTTCCGATGGCGGTCCTGGCGTGGTCGCCGATCAATGATCCGAGATTGGCGCGCCCGGTCTCGATCCGCTCGCCGTCGATATCGAGGCGGACCGGCCCGTAGGTGTTCTTGAGATTGGACGTGATCGTGCCGGCGCCAAGATTGACCCATTCGCCGATGACCGAGTGCCCGACGAATCCGTCGTGACTCTTGTTGGCAAATCCCGAAAAGACCGATGTGCTGATCTCGCCGTGCAGCCTGCAGTGCGGTCCGGCGCTCACGTGCCGCAGCTGGCCGCCGACGATGAACGTCCCCTCGCCGATCCACATCGGCCCTTCGAGCCGGCTGCCGCTTCTCACCTGCACGCCGCGCTCGAGGATGATGGCGCCCTTTCGCACGTCGAGCGTCACGCCCGGTTCGATCTCGGCGCCGTGCAACGCGACCGCGGCGGCGTTACCGATCACCGTCACACCGTCCGGAATCGACGACGTGGTCTCCGCCAACGCCGCCACGGTGTCGGCAAAGAGGAAGAGCTCGAGTGCCGTGATGAGGTCATGGGCGCCGGCGAGCTGCCGCCCTTCGACCACGAGTCCGTCGCCTTGCTCGAACGGACCGGTCCACCGCTGGCCCGGATCGAGCCGCCACGCCACGGTGCGACCGCCGTGCAGCAACCGTCGCGCTCCGCCAAGGGGCCGCATCGGCAACTTCGGCGCGAAGGTCGCGTCGGCGACCCATGCCGGGCCGACGAGGGTGTCGGCGGCAACGAGCGGTGGCCCGTGAAGCTGGTAATGCCCGGTGGCATGCGGCGCCACGATGCCCGCGGCGCGTGCGTTGAGGGCCTGGCTCCAGCGTTCGCGCAACCGCCACATGCCGGCGCGCAGCTCGCTCAGCGGTGTTGCGCGCGCGAACGGCATCCATGCCGCGCCGGGTGCTTCGGGTTCGAGCAGGAAGAGGGAAGTCATGCTATTGCAGCTCGCGCACGTCGGGGGGAAGCGCGTCGAGCGTCCGCTTGAGGTCGGGCGCGCGCGGCCGGTCGAGGACCAGGGTGCGGTCATTGGCGTGCACCACGACGAGATCGCGCACGCCACTCAGTACCATTGGAGATCCGTCGTTCCAGACGATGCAGTCACTGCAATCGACCAGCGTGACGCGACCGTGGGTCACGTTGCCGCGGCGGTCCCGTGGCCGTACCCGCGCCAGTGCTTCCCAGGTGCCGATATCATCCCAGGCGAAATCGCCCGGGACGACGGCGACGGCAGCGCTCCGCTCGAAGACGCCCACGTCGATCGACACTTCGCGCACGTCGCGGAAGAAACCGGCGATGTCACCGGCGTCGAGGCGGTCGAGATATGGGGCGATTTCGTCGGTATGGGCCATCACTTCATGGCGCAGGTCGTCGGCACGCCAGGCGAAGAGTCCGGAATTCCAGAGCGCCCCGTCCGCCATGAGATCGAGCGCCTTGGCGGCGTCGGGCTTTTCGACAAACCGCCCCACCGCGCGCGCCGCAGAGTCGAGTCGTTCGCCCGGGACGATATATCCGAAGCCGGTCTCAGGGCGAGACGGAACGATCCCGACCGTCACCAGCCGCCGATGGCGCGATGCCGTATCCAGCGCAGTGGCTGCCGTGGCGACGAACGCCGCCGGATCGCGGACGATCCAGTCGGCGTGCATCGAGACGACCGTGGCGTCGGGGTCACGACGGGCCGCTTCGAGCGTGGCCCAGACGAGCGCCGGCCCGGTCGATGCCGCCCGCGGTTCCACCAGGTAGTTCTCGGCCGGCAATGCCAGCCTCTCCGCCAGGCGCGCGGCGAGCGACGCCCCGGAAACGACCAGGATCCGTTCCGGCGGGATGAACCCCGCCAGCCGATCGACGGCATCTTCCGCGCTCGACCGCGGACCTGCCAGGGGGAGGAGCTGCTTCGGGCGGGACGGCGAGGAGAGGGGCCAGAATCTGGTCCCGGAGCCGCCGGCGAGCAGGATCGCCCATTGCACCGGTCAGTGACCTGTCACAGGAGCGGCGCAAGCGCCGGCGCGTGGCGGCGCAAGTCGTAGAGCAAGGTGCCGAGGTCGCCGTCGGGAGCCGCAAGCACCAGCAGGTTGGCCCCGGACGGGAGTCGCTGGATGACGAAGGTTCCGGTGGCGCTCTCCGTGACCGCGAGATGCAGCTCGCCATGCTGCGCGGCGCGGGCAAGTGCCGCGAGAGTCCGCCCGGCGCTGGTGGTCAGCGCAGCCAGCTCTTCGGCATCGAATTGTTCGGAGAGGGACGACTCGACCACCAGCCCGTCATCGCTTACCACGACGGCGGCGGCAACATCGGCCCGGTCGGCGAGCGCCATCAGGACGGATCGAAGAGGCTGCATCTGATCGGCTCCCGAATGGCGTGAGGACGCGAAGCTAGGGCGCCAACCGCGGCGAAGTCAAGCAACGGCACCGGGTTGCCGCGATCTGGCGAGCGGTCTAACCTTCTCAGCATGGGCGGACGCTTTGCACTCCTTCTGGGAATCGTCGTCGTCGCGGGATGCGACGCCAATCAGCTGGCGCCCGCGACGATCGTGAACCAGGCCGACACGGTCACGATGGGCGCCCTGACCGGCGCCGCGCTGCGATTCCCGTCGGCATTTGACGTGACCGTCGGTGAGCCGGTGCGAACCGACCAGACCTCGTCGTTCGATTTCATCTACGACATCGACTCGACTGGCCGGCATCTGTTCATCCCGCTGCACGCCCTGCCGGACCTTGGCAGCGCGACCGGTGTCAATCCCGGCTTTCTCCGCGAGACCGGCTCGTTCGATCAGCTGACCAACGCACCCTCCGACCCCTATCAGACGACCGATTCGCTCGTCATCGCGCCGGGTGATCTCTTTTACGTGCGGTCGCGCATCGCATGTTACCTCAGTGTTCCCCAGTACGCCAAGATCCAGGTCATCGATTTCGACGATGTCGCGAAGACCGTCCGCCTCGAAGTCATGGCGGACATCAATTGCGGCTACAAGAATCTGCAACCCGGCATTCCCGCAAACTGATTCGATGATCGACGTTCGCCGCGTCCGCCACGATCCAGACGCCGCGCGGGCCGCCTTGGCACGTCGACGCGATCCGGTTGCGATCGCACAACTTGATCAGGTGATCGAACTCGACACGCGGCGCCGCGAACTCGTCACCGGCGTCGAGCAGTTGCAGGCGCGCCGGAACGCGCAGTCCGGCGAAGTGGCGCAGCGGAAGAAGAATCACGCTGCCGCGGACGATCTGCTCGCCGAGCTCAAGCAATCGGGCGAGGAAGTCCGTGCCCTCGAGGCGGACCTCAAGGACGTCGAGGCACTCCTCGACGAACATCTGCTCAACGTTCCCAATTTTCTGCTTGCGCATGTGCCGGATGGCGAGGCCGATGCCAATCGCGTGGTGCGTACGTGGGGAACGCCGCCGCATCACGATTTTGCGCCCAGGCCGCACTGGGAACTGGGAGCCGCGCTCGGTCTCTTCGATCTGCCGCGGGGGGCAAAGCTCGCCGGGTCGGGCTTTCCGCTGTTCACCGGTGCCGGCGCGAGGCTGGTTCGAGCGCTCGCCAATTTCATGCTCGACCTGCACACCCGCGAGCACGGCTACCTCGAAGTGCAACCACCGTACCTCGTGAATCGCGCGTCTCTCACCGGCACCGGGCAGCTGCCGAAATTCGAGGACGATCTCTACCGCACTACCGGCGACGACCTCTTTCTCATTCCCACCGCCGAGGTCCCGGTCACGAACATCTATCGGGACGAGATCCTCGACGCCGCCACGCTGCCGGTCGCGATGGTGGCGTACACGCCGTGCTTCCGGCGGGAAGCGGGGGCGCACGGCAAGGACACGCGCGGTCTGATCCGGGTGCATCAGTTCGACAAGGTCGAGCTGGTCCGGCTGACGGCGCCGGACGCGAGTGACGATGAGCATCAACGACTGACCGGCCACGCCGAGACGGTGTTGCAGCGCCTGGGGCTGCCGTATCGGGTATTGGAACTGGCGTCAGGCGATACCGGCTTCCACAGCGCGTGCACCTTCGATCTCGAGGTGTGGTCTGCCGGCGTCGGTGCATGGCTCGAGGTGTCGAGCGCGAGCACGTTTACCGATTTCCAGGCACGGCGGGCCAATATCCGGTATCGGCCGTCGCCGACCGCAAAACCGGAATTCGTGCATACGTTGAATGCGTCGGGGGTCGCGCTGCCGCGCGTGATCGTGGCGCTCCTCGAGAATGGCCAGCAGGCCGACGGCTCGGTCGTCCTTCCTCAACCGCTGGTCCCCTATGTCGGGACCGATCTCCTCACCTCCGCGTCGTAGCGACAGGCTTCAGCGCCTTGCCCCGGCGGTGGCGCTGCTGCTCGTCGCGCTGCTCGCCGGCCTCGGTGTCGGCTCGAGCTGGCTCGTGGCGCGGCATTTCGCCAGCGAAGCGGTCACTGCCTCGCGCCTCTACTCGACAGCGTTTCGTGGCCTCGCCGATCCGGCATCCGACGCGGCAAATTCAGCGCTGCTCGACGTCGGCGCGCGGGTCCGCAAGCTCGGATTGCCGCTGATCCGCACGGACGCGCACGGCCAGGTCACCGATACGGCCAACATCCCGTTCACCGCGCCACTCAGCGATCCGCGAATGCAGCGGTATGTCGCGCGGCTCGACGCGATCAATCCGCCGATCGTGGTGCCCAACGTCGGCGTGGTGCATTACGGCGCGATCCCGCAGACCCGCATCCTGATTGCCTTGGGCGTGCTGCAGGCGGTGACGATCCTGATCATGGTGACGGTGGCGATCGTCGCCTACCGGAACGCAAACCACGCCCAGCGCGACCGGATGTGGGTCGCCATGGCGCGGGAAGCGGCGCACCAGATGGGGACGCCGCTCACGTCACTGCAGGGGTGGATCGAGCAGCTGCGCGCGGCCGGAATGTCGCCGACAAAGGTCGCGGAGTTCCTCGACGCCGATGCGGAGCGACTCCACCGCGTTGCGCAGCGATTCGAACGGATCGGGAACCCCGCTCGCCGTGATCCGGTTGCCCTGGGCGCGCTGGCCGAACGGGTCGGAGGCTATTTTCGACCGCGGCTCCCGCGACACGCCAATGCGATCCAGCTGCAAGTGCGGGCGCCGAGTGCCGGCCCGGTGATTCTCGGTGATCCGGTGCTCCTCGAATGGGCGCTCGAGGCGATGGTCAAGAATGCCATCGATGCGTTGCAGGGGCGCGGCGGCACCATCACCCTTGCCACCGATGTGCGCGACGACGCGGCGTATGTGCGCGTCACCGACGACGGCCCGGGCGTGCCCCGCGAGATTCGCCGGACGCTGTTCCAGCCGGGGATCACGACCAAGCGCGGCGGGTGGGGAATCGGGCTCGCCCTGGCGCGGCGGGTCATCGAAGATGCGCACCAGGGCGCCCTGACACTTGAACCGACTACCCATGGAACCACGTTCCTGATGCGCTTTCCGCTCGCTGCAGTCTGATGGACGACACCAGGGATCTGTTGCGCGGGTTGAATCCCGCGCAACGCGAAGCGGCCGAACATCTCCACGGACCGATTCTCGTCGTGGCCGGCGCCGGATCGGGCAAGACGCGCGTGCTCACCGCGCGGATCGCCCACCTGATCGATGCGCACGGCATCCCCGCGGCGCGGATCTTCGCCGTCACGTTCACCAACAAGGCCGCCCGGGAAATGCAGACCCGGATCGGCGACCTGCTCCAGCGCGATCCCGCGGGGCTCTGGATCGGGACATTCCACTCGCTCTCCGCGCGGCTCCTCCGCCGCGAAGGGACCCGGCTCGGCTTCTCACCCGACTACACCATCTACGACGAAGACGATCGGCTGTCGCTGGTCCGGCGCGTCATGGAAGAACGCGGGCATTCGGTTCGCGTCTTTCCGCCGAAGTTGATCCAGAACCTGATCTCGTCGGCGAAGAACCGGATGCAGAGTGCCGATGCGCTGGCCGCCACCGCGCCGTTCGACGAAGCGGTGAAGATCGCCGCCGATGTCTACGGCGCCATGCAGCGGGCGCTCCTCGCCGCCAACGCCATGGATTTCGACGACCTGATGCTCCATCCGCTGGCGCTCTTCCGGCAGCACCCGGATGTCCTCGCGCGATGGCAGCAGCGGTTCGACTATCTCCTGGTCGACGAGTTCCAGGATACCAATCGCGCCCAGTATGAGCTGATCAAGTATCTGGGGTCGAACCACGGCAACGTCTTCGGCGTTGGAGACGAGGATCAGAGTATCTACGGCTGGCGCGGTGCCGACCTGAAGAATCTCCGCGACCTCCAGCGGGACTTCGGCGAGGCGCGCGTCGTCAAGCTCGAGGAGAATTATCGATCGACCCGGCCGATCCTTGACGCGGCCAACGCCGTCATCACCAACAACGTCGGGCGCATCGTCAAGAACCTCCGGACGCGGCGGCCCGGTGGTGAGTCGATCGTCGTCCTCGCCGCGGCCGACGAGCGGGACGAAGCGGAATGGATCGCGCGCGAACTGGAGCGGCGGCGCGCCGGCGGGACGTTGCCGGCCGAATGCGCCGTGCTCTATCGCACCAACGCGCAGTCGCGCGCCATCGAGGAAGCGATGCGTCGCGCCGGAATCCCCTATCAGATCGTCGGCGCGATTTCGTTCTACGACCGGCGCGAGGTGAAGGACATCCTCGCCTATCTGCGGCTGATCGCCAACCCGAGCGACGACGAAGCGTTCCTGCGCGCGATCGGCGTGCCGCGTCGCGGCATCGGCGACGTGGCGCTGGCAACGCTGGCGGCACAGGCCCGGACCTGGAACATTCCGATGCTTGCAGCAGCCGGTCGCGCCGATGCGATTGCGGCACTGCGTCCCAACATCCGGCAGGCGCTGCACGCCTTTGCGCAGCTGATCGACGGACTGCGCGCCCGCTCGCGGGAGGCGCTGCCGGTCACCGTGATGGAAGATGTCGTTCAGGCCATCGACTACGAGACGATCCTCGCGGCGGAAGGAGTCGAGGGAATCGAGCGCTGGGAGAATGTCCGCGAGCTGATCGCCGCCGCGGCCGAATGGTCGGAGGTGATCGCCGAGGACGACGAGCCGTCGACGCCGCTGCAGCGCTTCCTCGCCGAAGCGGCACTCTTGTCGGCGATCGACACCAGCAACGGCAAGCCCGACGGCGTGACGCTGATGACCCTCCACACCGCCAAGGGACTGGAGTGGCCGGTGGTCGTGATCGCCGGGGTCGAGGAGGGATTGTTCCCGTCCGCGCGGGCACTCGAATCGCCGAACGGCCTCGAAGAGGAGCGCCGGCTTTGCTACGTTGGGATCACGCGGGCGAAGGACGCGCTCATCATGACATGGGCGCGGGCCCGGCGCCGGGGTGGTGAACTCCGTCCCGGCGCGCCATCACGCTTCCTGCGCGAGCTCCCGCCCGAACTGATCGAGGAGAAGCGCACGTCGTTCGGGGTGAGCGGGCTGGGTGCGTGGGGCGGCGGCGGCGGATGGTCGGGTGGCCGCGGCCGCAGCGTCGAACCGTCTCGCCGCACGGAGTATTCGCGCAGCCAGCCGGCAGAGCGTCGCGCGCCACCTCCACCGCCGGCAGATTTCGTGTCGGAAGATCAGGATGCGCCGCGCTACGTGAAGGGAGAGCGGGTCCGGCACCGCCGCTTCGGTTCGGGAGCGATCCTCGGACTCACCGGGGCGGGGAAGGACCTCAAGGTGTCGGTGGCGTTCGATGACCCCGAGATCGGAACCAGACAATTGCTCGTCGCCGCAGCCGGGCTCGAGCGCGAGTGGGAGAGTGCATGACGATTGATGCGAACGCCGTGCGGCACGTGGCACAGCTCGCCGAACTGGCGGTCCCCGACAGCGGCCTCGACTCGCTGGCGACACAGATGGAAAGCATCGTGAACTTCGTGGCGCAGCTTGGCGACGTGGCGGTGCCCGACGACGGCGCACCGGTGACGATTGGGCCGGCACGCACCCGCCTGCGCGATGATCGCGTCGATCCGATTCCGATGTCGCGCGCGCCGGCGGAAATGGCGCCCGCGTTTGAACAGGGGTTCTTCGTGGTGCCGCGTCTCGACGGGATGGCGGGGGAATGACGCCGCACGATCTCGCTGTCGACACCGGGAACCGGCTCACCGCTGCCGCCGGGCTCAATGCGGCACTGCACTGGTCGCAGCAGCTTCTCGACGCCGAAGCGAAGCGACTGGAACAAGCGGGTCCCGCGCTGTTGACCGGGCAGTCGGTCGCGATCAAGGACAACCTGGTGACGCACGGTCATCCGACCACCTGCGCGTCGCGAATGCTCGAAGGATATCAGTCGCCGTTCGAAGCCACCGCCGTGCGGCGCGTCCGCGACGCCGGTGGAATGGTCGCAGCCAAGGCGAACCTCGACGAGTTCGCCATGGGTTCATCCACCGAGCACTCGGCCTTCGGCCGCGTGATGCATCCGCTCGATCCTGCGTTGGTTCCCGGGGGATCGAGCGGCGGATCGACTGCGCTCGTCGCCGCCGGAGTCACCACCACCGCGCTCGGATCAGAGACCGGCGGATCGGTGCGGCAGCCGGCATCCTTCTGCGGTGTCGTCGGGATCAAGCCGAGTTACGGGCGCGTCTCCCGCTTCGGGCTGGTGGCGTTCGGATCCTCGCTCGACTGCATCTCGACCGTTGGCCGCACCACGCGCGACGCGGCGAAACTCCTTGCATCGATCTCCGGGCACGATCCATTCGATGTCACGACGCGCGCGGAGCCGGCGTTCGAAGTTCCTGCCGCGATGGATCTGCGCGGACGAGTCGTCGGATTGCCCCGCGAGTATTTCCCCGACGATCTGCATCCCGGAGTGCGTGCCGGCTGCGAGCGCACCATCGAGATCCTGCGGGCGTCGGGCGCGACGATTCGCGAGGTCTCGCTGCCGCATTCGCGGTTCGCCGTGCCGGCCTATTACATCATCAATCCCGCTGAAGCCGCGGCCAACCTCGCCCGCTTCGACGGCGTCCGCTACGGCATCCGGCGCGTCGGTCCCGACGGCGACGTGCGGGCTCTCTACCGCGCGACGCGAGGCACGGGCTTCGGACCGGAAGTGCGCCGGCGCATCCTGATCGGGACCTTTGTGCTGAGTGCCGGCTATAGCAACCAATACTACAGCAGGGCGCAGGCGGTCCGGCACCTGATCATCGACGATTTTGCGCGGGTCTTCGCCGGTGGCGTCGACCTCCTCTTCACGCCGACAACGCCGACCCCGGCGTTCCGGGCGGGCGAGAAGACCGCTGATCCCGTCGCGATGTATCTGGCCGACATCTTTGTCTGTCCGGCGTCGCTGGCCGGGATCCCGGCGTTGTCGCTGCCGATCGGCCGCGACCAGGGCCTTCCGCTCGGGGGGCAGCTGATCGCAGCCGACTGGAACGAATCGGCAATGATCGGCGCCGCGATGACGCTTGAAGGCGCCATCGATGCCACGGCGGAGGTGCGGTGATGGACTGGGAAACGGTCATCGGCCTCGAAGTGCACGTGCAACTCGCCACCCGGAGCAAGATGTTCTGCGGGTGCGCGACAACCTACGGCGCCGTGCCCAACACCAACGTCTGCCCGATCTGCCTCGGACTCCCCGGCGCGCTTCCGGTGCCGAACGCCGAGGCGATCCGGCTCGGCACGGTGGGGGCACTGGCGCTCGGGTGCAGCATTCATGACACCAGCATCTTCGCCCGGAAGAACTACTTCTATCCCGACCTTCCCAAGGGATATCAGATTTCGCAATTCGATCGCCCATTGGCCACCGGCGGTGCCGTCGCCGTCGAGTCTCCCGACCGCGGGGCGATCACCATCTCGATCACCCGGCTCCATCTGGAAGAGGACGCGGGAAAGTCGCTGCACGACCGGGTCCCCGGCTTCACGGCAGTCGATCTCAATCGCGCCGGCACGCCGTTGGCCGAGATTGTCAGCGGCCCCGACATCCGGTCCCCCGCCGAGGCGCGCGCGTACCTGGCGACGTTGCGGCAGCTGCTGATCTACGCCGGAGTGAGCGACTGCTCGATGGAGAAGGGATCGCTTCGCGTCGATGCCAATCTCTCGGTCCGGAAGCCCGGCGCGCCGCTCGGCACCAAGACCGAAGTCAAGAACATGAATTCGTTCGCCAACGTCGAGCGAGCGCTTCACGCCGAGCGTGAGCGGCAGATCGCCCTGCTCGAATCGGGGGAACGGGTGCAGCAGGTGACGCTGACCTTCAACGCCGCGAACGGCACGGTGAAGCCGCTCAGGGTGAAGGAGGATTCGCATGATTATCGGTACTTCCCGGATCCGGACTTGCCGCCGCTGGTGCTCGAACCCGCATGGATCGCGGCACAGGAAGGGTCGCTTCCCGAACTGCCGGCCGCTCGGATCGCCCGGTACATGAGCAGCTACGGAATCACGGCGTACGATGCGCGCGTGCTGACGCAGGAACCTAGGTTGTCACTGTACTTCGAGAAACTCGTTGACGAAGAGATCGACCCGAAGGTGGCCGCTAATTGGGTGATGGGAGAACTACGTGCACAATGGCCTGATCTCACTCTAGAACCACCAGTGGAAGCCGGTCCTCTAAGCTCACTGATTCGGTTCACCACTCAGGGATTCGTCAGTGGATCCGCGGCGAAGCAGGTCTTTGAAGAGATGGTAGCGAGGCCATTGGAAACGCCGGCTGCGATCATAGAGTACCGTAATCTTCGTCAGGTGAGTGACAACGATGCGCTCGGCGCGTGGATCGACGCCATACTCGCGGATCATCCGAAGGAAGTCGAACGATACCGCAATGGTGAGACCAGGTTGATCGGATTCTTTGTCGGACAGGTGATGAAGCGGAGTGCGGGGAAGGCCGACCCGAAGGCGATCCAGCCGATCATCGTCAAACGGCTCGCACCATGACGGCCTTCGCGTCGGTCGAGTCGATTCGCGCCGCGTTTCCGGCGTTGCGGCGGATCGTCGGGGCGCACCCGGTCGCGTATTTCGATGGCCCCGGGGGGACCCAGGTGCCTGCGGTCGTGGCCGACGCGGTCACCGACTACCTGCTGCATCACAACGCCAACACGCACTGGGCATACCCCACCAGCGCGGAGACCGATGCCGCGCTCCTCGACGCACGCGATGTCTTCGCCTCGTTCATGGGTAGCGCGGCCGACGAGATCTCGTTCGGCAATAACATGACCACGATCACCTTCCACGTGGCGCGCGCGCTCGCGCGGGACTGGAAGCCGGGCGACGAAGTGATCGTGACGGAGATCGACCATCACGGCAACATCGCGCCGTGGCAGGCGATCGCGCGCGACCATGGCATCATCCTCAAATGGCTTCCGCTCGACACCGCGACCGGCCTGCTGCGACTCGACGAGTTGCCGCGATTGCTCGGCCCGAAGACGAGGCTCCTCGCGATCAACGCCGCGTCAAACATCCTCGGCACGATCAGCGACGTCGCCTCGGCGGCGCAGCAGGCGCATGCGGCCGGTGCGCTCGTCTTTGTCGATGGTGTGCACTTCGCGCCGCATCAGTTGCCGGATGTTCATCGGCTCGGTGCCGATTTCCTGGCGGTGTCGGCGTACAAGTTCCACGGACCGCACGTCGGAGTGCTCTGGGCGCGGCGTGATCTGACCGAACAACTCGATGTGCCGCGACTCGAGCCGGCTCCCGAGACGTCGCCCGAGCGGTGGGAGACCGGGACCCAGAATCATGAAGGCATTGTCGGGGCCGCCGCCGCGGTGCGGTGGCTCGCGGGATTGGCGGGTCCGGGCGAACTGCGGTCGCAGCTTGCCGCGGCCTATGCCGAAATCCATCGGCGCGAAATGGTCCTCTTCGCGAGGCTTTGGGATGGCCTTGGAGCGATCCCCGGCGTCACGCGCTACGGCCTGCCTCCGGATCGTGATCGAACGGCGACGGTGTCGTTCACGCTCAGTGGAGTACCATCGGAGCAGGTCGCCCGCACGTTGGCTCGATCGGGGTGCTTCGTATCGCACGGGGACTTCTACGCGGCGACGGTCGCCAGGCTGCTCGGTTGCGAGCGGGACGGCCTGGTGCGCATCGGTGCGGCGTGCTACACCACGGCGGGCGAGATCGAGCGCGTGTTGCAGGGAATCGAGGACGTGGCTGCCCAGCGGTGATGATCGGAGACGCTGAGCCGTCACCTTGGCAGTTCGGAGGAGCACCCAATGGCTTCGGTACAGGTCCGCTACATCGTGCACGACGTGGACGCGGCGATCGCGTTCTACACCGAACACCTCGGCTTCACGCTGGTGATGCACCCCGCACCGCCATTCGCGATGCTCACACGCGGCGATCTCCGGCTGGTGCTGAGTGCGCCGAATCCATCCGGCGGTGGCGGGCAGCCGATGCCTGACGGCAGGATTCCCGCTCCCGGCGGCTGGAATCGTTTCGCGATTCAGGTCGACGATCTTGCCGCGATCGTCGCGAACCTTCGCGACCAGCGCGTGCATTTCCGCAACGACATCGTGACCGGCGTCGGCGGCAAGCAGGTCCTGCTCGACGATCCCTCGGGAAATCCGGTCGAACTCTTCGAGCCGACTCGTCCCGAGGCCCGACTCGGCGGGACGACGTGAGCGGATTCACCCTCGGAGCGGCCGTCGGGCTGACATGGCTCGCGTGGCTGATCTACTGGTATGCATCTGCGCGAAACCTCAAGCCGGAGCGTTGGCATGAGTCGCTCCTCTCCGGATTGGGTCACCGTGTTCCACTGATCCTGGCTGCGATCATGATGTCGTCGCCGAGTGTTCTTCCCGCTGCGGCGCGCGCGCGCTTCGTACCAGTGAGCGTCGTGGTCGACGTCGTTGGCGTGCTGCTCCTGGTGGCCGGGCTGGGATTCTCTATTGTGGCCAAGCGGCAGCTGGGAGCCAATTGGAGCGCTGCTGTCACCGTGAAGGAGCATCACTCGCTGATCCGCACCGGTCCGTACCGGTTTGTCCGGCACCCGATCTACACCGGAATTGTCGTGGCCTTTGCGGGATCGGCGCTGGTGATTGGCGAGTGGCGGTGCATTGTGGCGGTGATTCTGGTGTACGCCGCGTTCATCTACAAGAGCCGGATCGAGGAGCGGCGGATGCAGGAAAACTTTCCTGAATACCGCGACTATCGCGAGCACACCTCCGCCATCATTCCGTTTCTCTACTGATCGAACGGTCGATCTCGGCCGGCGGCAGCCCGAAGTGCGCCTCGGCGACGGTCGCGATCCACTCCGGCCCGGCGTTCTGGTGGCCGCGGAGCGCGTCGCGACGGACCGCCTTGCTTCCCATGATTGCGCGTTCGCCATTGGGGTCGGACCGATACACCGGTGACAGATCGCTGGAGAGTACAGCCCGGACGTATTCGACGGCGCGATCGAGATGCACCGTGATCAGTGTGGTGGGAAGTTCCCAGCGGCTCTGATCCTGCGCGACCTGCAGTCCGGCCTGCCAGGCGCGCGAATCGGTGAGGCGGACCATGCCGCGGAAGAGGCGTCGGTTGGTGCGCACCGAGAAGATTGTCGGCGACAGGATCCGTTCGAGGTGCGCATCGGCCGCACGATGGTCGAGGCGAATCAGGTCGCGAGCAGCCTGGGGTACGGCATCACCGAGATGCAGCTCGGCGCGCATCTCCCACCAGGTGTGCCCCATGGCACGAGTCGAACTGCTCACCACCAGCTGGCGTGGCACGTAGTAGTTGTGCGCCACCACATCGGCGGCGAGATGGGCGAGATAGCCGAGCCCGAAGGCGCGCAACGCATCGTTCGGCGCGAGGTCGCGGACCTCCAGCCCGACGTGCCACGCGTGGCAGTGGCGATCGGCGGGGGCAAACTTCTTGGCCATCGTGGTGTCGGCGGCGATGTTGCCATAGAGAAAGTCGTACGGGAAGGCGCGCAGCAGTTCGGCGACCGACCCCGGGAGAGTCTGCAGCGAACTCAGCATCCGCTCGCCGAGCACCACGTGGGTGCCGGGAGTCCAGGCATGCAGCGCGTGCGGAAAGCAGAGGAAGCCGAGGCCGACCAGAAGCAGGGCAACCGGCAGCTTCACGCGGCGCCGCGCCTCCGCGGTCGGATCAGCCGACGAAACTGGTTGATGACGCCGGCACCGGTACGAGCGTTCCGAAGGACGGTGGCCACGTCGACGACCGCGGCGTCGACTTCCTCCTGTGCCACCTCGACTACGGCATCGAGGTCGGCGAGCCGCCGCTTGGCACGCTTGACGCCGCGCTCGATGTCGTAGCGGACCCGCCGCGTCGTTTCGATGATTTCCTGCGCCTCATCGCGGGCCATGCGGGCGACCTCGGTGCCGCTTTCGCCAAACTGCTTCACCGCTTCGAGAGTCGGCGCAAGTTCGAGTCGGAGCTGCGCCACTTCGCGCGCGAGCGAGGCGGTCCGCTGCTGCGCCTCGCGGAGCGCGGCGAAGATCATCACTGCGACAAGCGCGATCGCGGTGGCGATCACCACGAGCGAGAGTGCGATCACCGGTCCCACCCATCCAGCCATGGTCGCCTCGGTGCTGTTGATCGTGAAGAGCCGAAAGCTAACGCTGACGCTCCGGACCGCTTGCGGTCGCCACCGGGCGAGACGAGCTTTGCCCGATGCCTCCGCGTTTCGTGGTGACAGGTCGCCAGCCGCTGGCCGGAACGATCCGGCCGGCCGGCAACAAGAACGCGGCCCTGCCGGTCATCGCAGCCACGCTCCTGGCAGCCGAGCCTGTCACGCTGCACAACATTCCCCGCATCCGCGACGTCGAGACCCTCCTCGATCTGCTGGTCGACCTCGGCGCCACGGTGGACTGGGCGGCCAGCAACACGCTGCGGGTCGATACCCGCGGAGTGCGCCCCAAGCCGCTCGACCCGGTCCTCTGCACCCGGATCCGCGCGTCGATCCTCCTCGCCGGCCCGCTCCTCGCCCGGTTCGGCAAAGTCGTGCTCCCCCCTCCGGGAGGAGACGTCATCGGGCGGCGTCGCGTCGACACCCATTTCCTCGCGCTCGAGCGCCTCGGCGCGGCGGTCACCCTCGGCGACAGCTACACGATCGAGGCGAAACGACTCAAGGGGACCGACCTCTTTCTCGACGAACCCAGCGTCACCGGGACCGAAAACGCCCTGATGGCGGCGGTCATGGCCGAGGGCCGGACCACCCTTCGGAACGCCGCGTCCGAGCCGCATGTCCAGGACACCGCGCGCTTTCTCGTGGCGATCGGCGCGTCGATCGAGGGAATCGGCAGCAACACCTACACGATCGACGGCGGCAAGGCGCTGCGCGGCGGTGAGTACACCATCGGTCCGGACCATATCGAAATCGGCTCGTTCATCGGCCTGGCGGCGGTGACGAACGGTGATCTCACCATCACCCACGTTCGCCCCGATGACCTTCGCAGCACGCTCCTCGGCTTCGAGCGGCTCGGTGTCCGCGTCCGCATCCGCGGGAGCGAACTTCATGTGCCAGCGGGTCAGGAGCTGCGGGTCCATCCCGACCTCGGCGGCCATGTGCCCAAGCTCGAAGATGGTCCGTGGCCGGCGTTTCCGGCCGACGTCATGTCGATTGCGGTCGTCGCGGCGACGCAGTGCGAGGGGATGGTGCTGATTCACGAAAAGATGTTCGAGTCGCGGCTCTTCTTCGTCGACAAGCTGATCGGCATGGGGGCGCGCATCGTCCTGTGCGATCCGCATCGCGCGGTGATCAGCGGCGCCGCGCGGTTGCACGGCGGCAAGGTCGAGTCGCCCGACATCCGCGCCGGCATGGCGATGGTGATCGCTGCGCTCGCGGCGGAGGGGCGCAGCGAAATCCACAACATCGGACAGATCGAGCGGGGATACGAGCGGATCGACGAGCGGCTGCGGGCCCTCGGCGCCGCGATCGAGCGTGTCGACAACTGACGAAGTTCGCCTTCCGGGACCGGTGCCGCGCTGGGAGGTTCCGGGGTGGCGTGAGCGGTTCGGCATCAGCGCCGGGATTACCGGCCGCGGCGAGGACCCAGCCGATCCATTCGACCTCGGACTCTGGACATCGCAGCCGGTCGCGAAGGTGATGGAGCGGTGGCGCCAGTTCCGCTCGACCTTCCCGCCCGACTCCTCCTTCGTGATGGCGCACCAAGTCCACGGCACAGCGGTTCGCTGGCACGATCGCGCGCCCGCGTCAGGCGGATGGACGATCCTGGAGGGATTGGATGGTCACGCGACCGATACCCCGGGACTGATCCTGCTGGTCACGGTCGCCGACTGCGTACCGGTGTATGTCGCGGCGCCGGAGCACGGAGTGGTGGCGCTGCTGCACGCCGGATGGCGCGGGACCGCCGGGAGAATTCTGGAGCAGGGAATTCAGCGGATCCGCGAGGCGTGTGGCGCAAATGCAGATGAGACCGTAATGCATTGTGGCGTTGCGATTTCCGGTCCCTGTTATGAAGTGGGTTCCGAAGTAACATCCGCAGTGGGAATTCCCACAACGGCCCCGGCGAAGCAGCATCTCGATCTCCGTTCGATCCTCGCCGAACAGGGGCGCCAGCTCGGGATCGGGGAGGTCACGGTCAGCGGACACTGCACCGCGGTCGAGTCCCGGAGTTTCTTCTCGCATCGGCGCTCGGGCGGGAGTGACGGCAGGATGATCGCGTGGCTCGGGATCGAACGGTGAGGGACGGTCCGGAGCGGTGATTCGTCAGTTGACGCCCCTGCTCGCAGTGAGCTATCTTATGGTGTTGGGGCAACTTGCGCAGGTCTGCGAGGTGTCGGGTGTCCCCCGGCACTTTTTCTTTCTCCCCGCACATTGGCCCCTGTTCCGTTCGGCTCCGCGGCATCGCCGGGACCGGCACTGTAACTGGGAAGCAGGAGAAGTCTGATGGCGACATCGGCCGACTTGGTATCCGCATTCCGCGAATTGTCGAATGCCAAGCAACTGGACCGCTCGGAATTGCTCGATTTGCTGCGCGACGGAATTCACGCCGCGCTGATGAAGAAGTACGGGCCCAATGTCCGCTTCGAGCTCAACGTTGACGAGTTGCAGGGGACGCTGCAGGTGATCCGGCTGCGCCAGGTCGTCGAGACGATCGAGGACCCGAGTTCGCAGATCGGAATCGACGAGGCGCGGTTCGAAGATCCGGACTTCCAGGCCGGCGACATGCTCGAAGAGGAAGTCCCGTTCGAGGTCCTCGGCAGGCTCGCGGTCCAGGCGGCCAAGCAGCGGATCATCCAGCGGGTGCGCGAAGGCGAACGGAACCGGATTCGTGACGAGTTCGCCAACAAGGTCGGCGATCTCCTCTCCGGCGAAATCCAGCAGATCGAACGCGGCAAGTTTGTGATCATGCTCAACAAGTTCCGCGAGGCGGAAGCGATCGTACCATATCGCGAACAGAACCATCGCGAACATTTCCATCAGGGCGACACTATCCGTGCCGTGCTCAAGCGGCTCGAGGAGACGCCCAAGGGTCCGCGGCTGATTCTTTCTCGCGGGGATCCGCTCTTCGTCATCGCGCTGTTCAAGCTGGAAGTGCCCGAGATTCAGCAGGCAATCGTCGAAGTGCGCGGCATCGCTCGCGAGGTCGGCAGCCGGACCAAGGTTGCGGTGATCTCCCGCGACGATGCGATTGACCCCGTCGGCGCGTGCGTCGGTCTCAAGGGGTCGCGAGTCCAGGCGGTCGTCAACGAACTCGGCGGCGAACGGATCGATATCGTGCCGTGGTCGCCCGATCCGGAGCGCTTCGCCCGGCTGGCATTGGCGCCGGCACGGGTGGCGAAGGTCTTCTCTGATCCCGCCAGTAAGACGATCCAGGCGGTGGTGGATGAGGACCAGCTGTCGCTGGCGATCGGTCGCAACGGGCAGAACGTGCGACTGGCATCGGAACTGACCGGTTGGAAGATCGACCTCTACTCGAGCCGCGAGTGGCGGGAGCGGGGTGGAGAAGGGCCGCTGTTCGCACTCCCCGCGGTGGAAGAAGAGGCGGAGACTGTCGTGCCGCTGGCGCAGCTCGAGGGGCTCTCGCCCGAGCTGGTCGCGGTGCTCGATCAGGCGCGCTACACCACGCTGCAGGACGTCATCGACCTCGAGCCGGAAGAGATCGCGAGAATCCCCGGCATGACGCCGGCGACGACCGAAGAACTGGTGAAGTTCCTCAGCGAACTGACCGAAGAGGAGCCAGACGGTGGCGACGCCGGGCGCACCGCATGAGGCGCTGCTTGGCCTGATCGGCCTCGGGGTTCGAGGCGGACTGGCGCTGCCCGGTGTGGAATTGACGCGGGCGTGGATTCGTCAGGGGAAGTGTGAAGCGGTGATTCTGGCGGCGGATGCCTCGCCGCGCGCGCGCCTCAAGGTGGCCCGGCTCGCGGAACGGACTGGGGTTCCCATTGTCACGGGGCCCGATGCGACAACTCTCGGGGCACGGCTCGGCCGACCCCCTGTCATGGTGGTGGGTGTGCGGGACCGGTCGCTGGCGGCGGGGATCATTGCCGCGGCGGCGCGGGCGACGGATTGACGGAGGAGTGAGTGGTCAAGAGTAGAGTACACGACCTGGCGGCGGAATTCGCGATTCCGGTTGAGCAGCTGATGGGGATGCTGCGCGAAATGAACATTTTCGTGCGGAGCCACATGTCATCGCTCGAGCCGGATCAGGTCTCAGCGGTCCGGGTTCGCTGGGAGCGCGAGAAGCGCAAGGCCGCCGAAGCTCCCGCCCCCAAGAAGGGGCGTCGCAAGGCCGTCGAGCCCGCACCGGCACCTGCCGCGGCCGAGGCAAAGCCGGTCCGGCGCCGTCGCACGGCGGCGGAAGTGGCCGAGCAGGAGGCCAAGGCCGCGGAAGCCGAGCAGGAGGCGGCGAAGGCGGCGTTCGACCTCGAACCGCTCGCGCTCGAAATCCCGCAATCCGACCCGGTCAAGCCCGCGCTGTCGATCGACGAGCGTGCGCGTCTCCTGTTCAAGGATCTTCCGCCCGCTCCGGTCGAAGAAGAGACGCCGTCCGAAGCGTCCGCCGAACCGGCCGCGGAAGCACCGGTGCAACCGCCGGCTCCAAGGCCGCAGGCCCCGCCGCGGCCGGCGCCGACTCCCTCGCGTCCGACGGTCACACCGACCGGTACTGCTGGAGCTCCGCCGCGGCCGTTCATTCCGCCGCGGGTGCAGCGTCCGCCGCAGGGATCGGGACCGCAGCGCGGCGGCCCGGGTGGTAATCGCGGGCCGTCGGGCGGTAGTGGTCCGGGAGGCCGTCCACGGCCGGTCTTCTCGTCGAGCACACCGGCGCCTCAGCGCGGCGGTGGCAGCACTGGTGGTGCACCCGCGGGCGGAGCACCGGCGCGGCAGTTCGGCCCCGATGCGCAGCCGGGTGGTGGCCGCAAGAAGGGGCGCAAGGGGAAGAAGAGCTTCGTCGATCAGGATCAGGTGCAGGCGAACATCCTCAAGACGCTGCAGGGGATGAAGGGCGGAACCTCTCGCAAGAAGAGCCGCTCCGACGAGCCGACCTACCGCGAGATCATCGCGTCGCGTGCCGCCGAGGAGAAGGAACGCGAGAAGACCCGGATCCGCGTCAACGAGTTCATCTCGGTGAGCGAGCTCGCCGAGGCGATGAAGGTTCCCGCCAACCAGATCGTTGCGTTCGCGTTCAAGGAACTCGGCCTGATGGTGACGGTCAACCAGCGGCTCGACTTCGACCAGATCGAGTTGATCGCATCGGAATTCGGTTTCGAGGCGGTGAAGGAGGAGGAGTACCACGCCGAGATCGAACCGGCGCCGGAAATCGAGGAAGGCGAGCAGCTGCCGCGGCCGCCGGTCGTCACGATCATGGGTCACGTCGATCACGGCAAGACCTCGCTGCTCGACCATATCCGCAAGGCCAATGTCGTGGCGGGCGAAGCGGGCGGGATCACGCAGCACATCGGCGCATATCACATCGCGTTGCCGAATCACAAGTCGATCACCTTCCTCGACACGCCGGGTCACCAGGCGTTTACCGCGATGCGTGCGCGTGGCGCGCAGGTCACCGACATCGTCGTGCTGGTCGTGGCCGCCGATGATCAGGTGATGCCGCAGACGATCGAGGCGATTTCACACGCGCGCAACGCGGGCGTACCGCTCGTGGTCGCGATCAACAAGATCGATCTTCCGGCCGCCAATCCGATGAAGGTCAAGCAGGACCTGCTGCAGCACAGCGTGGTCCTCGAGGAGTTCGGCGGCAACGTGCTGAGCGCCGAGATCTCGGCCAAGACCGGCAAGGGCATTCCGGAACTGCTCGAGCAGATCCTGTTGCAGGCGGAAATCCTGGAACTCAAGGCAAATCCGGATGCCAAGCCGCAGGGGTCGGTGATCGAAGCGACGCTCGATCCCGGCAAGGGGCCGCTCGCCACCGTGCTGGTCCAGAAGGGGACGCTGCACGTCGGCGACAACTTCATCTGCGGCAAGTTCTCGGGACGGGTGCGCGCCCTTTTCGACGAACGCGGCAAGCAGATCAAGGCGGTCGGTCCGTCGATGCCCATCCAGGTGCTCGGCTTCGACGGCGTGCCCTCGGCGGGCGACATCTTCCTTGTGGTCTCCGACGCCAACGAAGCGCGTGACATCGCGCAGAAGCGGCAGCGGCTCGAGCGCGAGGCGCAGAACCGCCGGTCGGCACGCGGTGGCACGCTCGAAGATATCTCGCGCGCGCTCAAGGAAGGCGCAGTCACGCAGCTGCGGATCATCATCAAGGCCGACCAGGGCGGTCCGGCCGAAGCGCTTGCCGACGCGCTGGCGCAGCTGGGCACCAGCGAAGTCCGCGTCGATATCGTCCTGCGTGGTGTGGGGCAGATCAGCGAAAGCGACGTGCTTCTCGCCAAGGCATCGGGTGCCATCATCCTCGGCTTCCATGTTCGTCCCGACGCCAATGCGCGCGCCGCGGCGGAGCGTGAAGGCGTCGACATCCGGACCTACCGCATCATCTACGAAGCGGTCGAGGACGTGAAGAACGCGCTCGAGGGTCTCCTCAAGCCCGAGGAGAAGGAAACGATCCTGGGCGAGGCCGAGGTGATCGAACTGTTCAAGGTGAGCCGCGTCGGTACCATCGCCGGCTCGATCGTGCGCAGCGGCACGATTCAGCGGACGGCGAAGGCGCGTGTCATTCGCGACGGGACGCAGGTCTATGCCGGCAACTTCTCTTCGCTGAAGCGCTTCAAGGATGACGCGAAAGAGGTCAAGGAAGGCCTCGAGTGCGGTATCGGGATCGAGAACTTCAACGACGTCAAGGTTGGCGATCGGATCGAGGCATACCGGCTCGAGGAAGTCAAGCGCACATTGGCCGCTTCGGCGGCGCAAGGTTGAGGCGTCATGGCAGGACACGGTTCCTCACGGCGGCCGGAACAGGTCGCGGAAAGCGTTCGCGCGACGCTGGCGAAAGCGCTCCTTCGCGGCGAGGTGCGTGATCCGCGGGTAACGATGGTGACGGTCAGCGGCGTGGAAGTCACCCGCGACCTCGGACATGCCACGATCCGTGTCGTACCGCACGGCACGCCGGAAGAGAAGGATGCCGCCGTCGCCGGACTGCAGAGCGCGGCCGGCTACCTGCGGCGGATGGTGGCGAAGACGTTGACGACGCGCACGGTACCGGAGCTGCACTTTGTGCTCGATCGCGGCCTGGAGCACGCGCGCCGGATCAATGAGCTCCTTGCAGGACTGAAGCGGGATGGGGAGGCCTCCTGATCAAGGAGGATGCGGTGATCGGTGGTTTGCTCATTGACAAGCCGGCTGGATGGACGTCGCACGATGTCGTGGCGGCGGTGCGGCGCGCACTCGGGACGCGTGCTGTGGGGCATGCCGGGACGCTCGATCCGTTTGCAACCGGCCTGCTGATCGTGCTGGTGGGGAAGGCGACGCGACTGGCGCGCTATGTCGAGGCACTCCGCAAGCGGTACCTCGCGACGGTCCGCTTTGGCAGCGCGACCGACACGGAGGATCTCACCGGCACGGTGATCGCCGCCTCCACGCCTGATGCCTGGCCCGCGATGGATGCGATGTGCGATGCTGCGTCGTCGCTGGTCGGATCGCGGTCGCAGCGACCGCCTGCGTTTTCGGCCAAGCACGTCGGCGGCACGCGGAGCCATGTGCTGGCACGGCGCGGCGAAGCGGTGACCCTCCGTGACGTCACGGTGCAGGTGCACGAGGTGACGGTCGAACGGTGGAGTCCGCCGGATCTCGACATGGCGGCGGTGGTTGGTCGCGGAACCTATGTGCGGGCGATGGCGCGAGAACTGGGAGAGCGGTGCGGCATCCCGGCGCATTGTGCGGCATTGCGGCGCGCGGCGATCGGCCCCTTTTCGGTGGAACAGGCGATCGCGCCGACGGCGGTCAACCGATCGCATCTGATCCCGGCAGCGGCGCTGCTGCCAGCATTGCCGTCGGAACGGATTGATGCCGCGGCCGTGCGCGAGATCTCGTTTGGCCGGGCGATCCCCCAGCGCGAGAATGCTCAGGGGACCGGCGCCCTGCTCGGCGAGGATGGACGCCTCATCGCCACGGCGGACGGGCGTGACGGGATCTGGCATCCGGTGGTCGTGTTCGAGGCACCGGGTTGATGGCTTCGGCGAGCGTGGTAACGGTTGGCACCTTCGACGGTGTGCATCGCGGGCATCATGCCGTGCTCGAATCGGTAGTGGAGCGAGCCCGTCGGCGCGGGATGGAAAGCGTGCTGGTCACCTTCGAGCCGCATCCGCTCGACGTGGTGAATCCGCAGGCGGCGCCGCCGCGATTGACGACGGCGCTCGAACGACTTGAAGCGGTCGCCACCAGCGCTATCGATCGCGTCGTGGTGCTCGCCTTCGACCGGCGGATGGCGACGCAGTCCCCGGAGGAGTTCGTCGACCGAATCCTCAGGGAACGATGCGCGATGCAGGAACTCGTGATCGGGCACGACCACGGATTTGGGCGGGGACGCGCCGGCGATGTCGATACCCTGCGGGCGCTGGGGAAGGTGCGGGGCTTTCCCGTCGACGTGGTGGACGCGGTGTCGATCGACGGTGTACCGGTGTCGAGCACCGTGATCAGGCGGGCCGTCGCGGGCGGCGATCTCGGCGGTGCCGCGCGGTGGCTCGGGCGACGCTATGCGCTGAGCGGGGTGGTGCAGCACGGAGCGAAGCGGGGACGTGTCCTCGGCTTTCCGACGCTCAATCTTGCGGCGCCCGCCCGCAAGCTGCTGCCGCCCGACGGCGTCTATGCGGTGGTCGTGGAGACGCCCGCCGGACGATTCGGCGGCATGATGAATCAGGGGCACCGCCCGACGTTCGATGATGGAGGTCGCCTGCTCGAGGCGCACCTCTTCGGGCTGGACCGGGAGCTGTACGACTGTGCGGTACGCGTGGAATGGGTCGCGTATCTGCGCGAGATTCGCCGCTTCGAGGGCGTGGCGGCGCTCCAGCAGCAGCTGGAGGGTGATCGCCTGCATGCCGTGGCCGCACTGGCCGCCGCACGCGTGGACCTTGACGCGCCGCTTGTGGCGCCTGAGTGACGATGCTTTCGACGATTCGCAATCGCATGATTCTGATCGGGCTGCTGATCCTGGCATCGATCATCTATCTCATCCCGCGCAACGTCACCGTGCGCCAGCGGGACGCGCAGGGCGGACTGCACGATGTGCAGCATCGTCAGGTGCCGATCAAGTACGGGCTCGATCTGCAAGGCGGGATGCATCTCTCGCTGGGGCTCGACACCACCGTCAAGAAGGTGTCCGATCCCGCGAACGCCATCGACCTCGCCCTGATCGTGCTCCGCAAGCGCATCGACGATTTCGGCGTCGCAGAGCCGTTGATCCAGAAGCTCGGCAACGATCAGATCGTCGTTGAGCTCCCCGGACTTACCGAACCCGATCGCGCCATCGGCATCGTGCAGAGCCAGGCGTTCCTCGAGTTCCGCCTGACCGACAAAACCGGCGCGCTCGACGCCGCACTTCCCCAGATGGACCGCGCCCTGACCCGGCTCGGCATCAAGGGAACCGGCCCCGCGCCCAAGGCGAGTGGCGTGGCGGCGTTGCTCGGATCGGATACCAGCAAGAAGGGAACGCTCAAGTCCGACAGCGGCAAGAAGACGCACGCCGACTCCGTGGCCTCCGACACCACGACGGCGCAGGCGATCCTCAGCTCGCTGATCCATCCGGCCAGCGATATCGGTGTACAGGCGCTTCCGGGCGAATACGCTGTCCTCGAAACGGCATACAACCGGGTCGATACCCTGCTGAACATTCCCGACGTGAAGAGACTCTGGCCGCGCGGCGTGGAGTTCAAGTGGTCGCAGGACCCCATCTCGGTGGGAACGCAGAGCTACCGGATGCTGTATGCCCTCTCCGACAAGGCGATTGTCGACGGATCGCACCTCACGCATGCGGCAGCGCAGATCGATCCGCTGACGCAGAAGCGCGTCGTCACCTTCACGCTCGATCGTTCGGGCGGACGGATCTTCGGCGCGGAAACCGGCCGGCATGTCGGCGACTACATGGCGATCGTGCTGAACAACAAGGTGCAGGGGCCGCCGCCGGTCATCGAAAGCCAGATCAATCAGAACGGCCAGATCGAACTCGGCAATCGCTCGCTCGCCGATGCGCAGGATCTGGCGCTTACCCTGAGTGCCGGCGCCCTCCCGGTGCCGCTCAAGGTCCTCGATGAGCGCCAGGTCGGCGCCTCCCTCGGCGCCGACTCGATCCACGACGGCATGGTGGCAGGGCTGGTCGGTACGCTGATGGTCATCATCATCATGGTCGGCTACTACCGCTGGTCTGGTGTGCTGGCCGTAGCGGCGCTGGGACTCTACGTCCTCTTCACGCTGGCGGGGCTCGCGGCGGTGCAGGCGACGCTCACGCTCCCCGGACTCGCCGGTCTGGTGCTGTCAGTCGGCATAGCGGTCGATGCCAACGTGCTGATCTTCGAGCGCATCCGCGAAGAATTGATCGCGGGTCGTTCGGTCCGCGTGGCCGTCGACGAGGGATTCAAGCACGCGATGAACGCCATCGTCGATTCCAACGTGTCGACTGTCGTCACCGCGCTCTTCCTCTTCCAGTTCGGCACCGGCCCGGTCAAGGGATTTGCCGTGACGCTCATCATGGGTATCGCGGCCTCGATGGTCACCGCGGTGTTCGTGACCAAGACTTTCTTCCTGCTGTGGCTGCAGCGCCGGCCCACGGCTACAACGCTGAGTATCTGATATCATGGTTCGCATCTTCGCAGACGCTGCCTACGACTTCATCGGTTTCCGTCGCCGCGCGATCTTTGCCACGATCATCCTCTTTTGCGTCGGGGTGATCGCGATGATCGTCCGGACGCCGGCGATCAACTACTCCGTCGAATTCACTGGCGGCACGCTGGTGCAGGTCACGATCCTGCAGGGGAATCCGTCGCAGGCCGATCTCCGCACCGGTCTTGAGCGCGCGTCGCTCGTCGATCCCGAGATCACGCCGTTCGGACCGAAGCAGTACGTGATCCGCGCGCGCACCGCGGTCGGCAACGATCCCGACAACACGCACGTCACCGCCAAGGCGATCTCCACCGGCCTCGACAACGTGGTGGGCGCGGGGCACTATCGCGTGGACGACACCGAAGCGGTCGGCCCCAAGGTCGGCAAGGAACTTCGCACCAAGGCGTTCCTCGCGATCTTCCTCTCGTTCTTCGCGGTGCTGGCCTATCTCGCCTACCGGTTCGAATGGCGCTTCGGACTCGCCGCCGTCGTCGCAACGTTCCACGACATCGTCCTCACCATCTGCTTCATCGCGGTGATGCGGATCGAAGTGTCGCTCGTCGTCGTCGCGGCGGTGCTGTCGATGGTCGGGTATTCACTCAACGACACCATCGTCATCTTCGACCGCGTTCGCGAGAATCTCCGCAAGAATCGCCGTGACCACCTCATCGAGGTGATGAATCGGTCGATCAACGAGACGCTGCCACGATCGGTGCTGACCCACACCACCGCGCTGGCGACGCTCTGCGCGCTGGCGATCTTCGGCGGCCCGGTCATCCGTCCGTTCGCGCTGGTCATGTTCTTCGGTGTCTTCACCGGCACCTTCTCGTCGGTCTTCATCGCTGCGCCGGTGCTGCTGATCATCGAAGGCCGGTGGCCCGGAGTCGACGGACGCGGCGTCAAGGTGGGCGGCAAGACCACCTCGACGAGGGGCCGCACCCAGCCGGTCTGACCGGTGCTGGTCGATACCCACTGCCATCTCACCGATCCGGCGTTCGCGCCGGATCGGGACGCCGTGGTCGAGCGGATGCGGGCGGCAGGCGTCACGCGGGGTGTCGTGATCGAAAGCCAGCTCACGGAGCTTGATGCCACACTCGCCTGGGCGGCCGGTCATCCCGATCTGGCGATTGCAACCGGTTGTCACCCCCACGATGCGCAAAGCTGGAATCCGGAGATTCGTGAGCGGCTGGTTCGCGCCTGGGCCGCACCAGTCGTGCGAGCAGTCGGCGAAATCGGTCTCGATTACCACTACGACCACTCGCCGCGCGATATTCAGCGACACGTCTTTGCCGAACAGCTCGCACTTGCGGGGTCCGCCGGGAAGCCGGTGGTCATTCACGCGCGCGAGGCCGACGACGATGTCGTCGACGTCCTCCAGGCCCACCCCTCCGCGACGGTCGTCCTCCATTCATTTTCGAGCGGGCGCACGTTGCGCGAGGCAGGACTCGACGACGGCTGGTATTTCTCGTTCAGCGGAATGATCACGTTCAAGTCGTGGACGCAGGTCGAGACCGTGCGCGATATCCCGATCGACCGGCTCCTCGTCGAGACCGACGCCCCGTACCTCGCGCCGGTCCCTCACCGCGGCGCGCGCAACGAGCCGGCATTCCTGGTGCACACGATCGAGCGTCTCGCCGAGATCAGGGGCGTGGCGGTCGAGGAGATCGCCGCGGTGACGACGGCGAACGCGCTGCGGCTATTTTGGGGCGTGCACTGACGCACGCGCCACACCTCAACTCCGAGCGACCATGCAGATCATTGCCACCGCCGACGCGCCCAAGGCGATCGGGCCCTACTCGCAGGGCATCGTGATGAACGGATTCCTCTTTACGGCAGGACAGATTGCCCTCGACCCGGCCACGATGGAAGTCGTCACCGGCGGGATCACCGAGCAGACCGAGCGGGTCTTTCTCAACCTGAAGCAGGTCCTTGCCGCCGCCGGGCTCGATTTCAACCATGTGGTGAAGACGACGGTCTTCCTGCAGGACATGTCGGAGTTCACCGCGATGAACGAGATCTACGCGCGTTTCTTCGGCACCCATCGGCCGGCGCGGTCCACCGTTGCCGTGGGGGGACTTCCGCGCGGTGTCCGCGTCGAAATCGAACTGATCGCTGCCAGGTAGCGGCGCTCCGGCACCGTCTGCCTATCTTGCGACGATGCGTGCTCTTCTGGCGGCCGCGCTCATCGCGGTGGTCCCGGCAACGCTCCCGGCACAGGTGCCTGTCCAGGGAACTCTGGCGCCCACCGACTCGGTACATCACCGGCCGAGTCCGATGAACTATTTCTGGCGGTCGGCGCTCCTTCCTGGATGGGGCCAGGCATCGACCGATCGCAAGCTGACTGCCGGGCTCTTCATCGGATTTGAAGGTCTCGCCCTGGGCATGGCCATGAAGGCCACGGTGGAATTGAAGTATCTCGATCGGACCGACACCCTCACGGCGTCATCGCGCCGGGGTGAACGACAGGACTGGATCGTCCTCCTGGCGTTCAACCATCTCTTCTCCGCGATGGAGGCGTATGTCTCCGCGCACCTGATCGATTTTCCCGGTGATCTCAAGATGCGCGCGATGCCGGGTGGTCGCACCGGGATCGGCTTCACGATGCCGATGCCGCACTGATGCGCGACGCACCGATCGGGATCTTCGATTCGGGAATCGGCGGGCTCACCGTGGCCCGTGCGGTGCACCGTCTCCTCCCCGCAGAATCCACCGTCTATCTCGGCGATACGGCGCGCGTTCCGTACGGACCGAAGTCGCCCGACGTCGTGCGGCGGTATTCCCGTGAAATCCTGGCGTGGCTCCTGACGCAGCAGGTCAAGGCAGTCGTTGTCGCCTGCAACACGGCAACGGCGCACGCGCTGTCCGATCTGCAGGCGCGATCGCCGGTGCCGGTGATCGGCGTGATCGAACCAGGCGCGCGCGCAGCGGTCGCTGCGACCCGAAGCGGGCGGGTCGGCGTGATCGGGACCGCCGGCACGATTGCCTCCGGCGCCTATCGTCGCGCACTCCTCGCCGAACGAACCGACCTCGAGGTCTTCGAGCAGTCGTGTCCGCTCCTCGTGCCGCTTGTCGAGGAGGGGTGGTTCGATCGCCCTGCGACGCGGATGATCGCGGAGGAATACCTCGCGTCGCTGCAGTCGGCCGGGATCGATGTCCTCGTGCTCGGCTGCACTCACTACCCGATGCTGAAACCGTTGATTGCGCAGATCATGGGACCCGGCGTCGCGCTGATCGACAGCGGTGACGAAACCGCGCGAGCGGTCGCTGCGGTCCTGCACGAACGCAATCTCGGCGCGGGGCCGGAAGATCGGCCGGTGCAGCGCTGGATCGCCACGGATGACGCCGCTCGCTTCGCACGGGTCGGCGCGATCTTCATGGGGGGTGGCCCCGCGCCGGTCGAGGTGGTGAACCTGGAGAGCGTGCCGGCTTCAGCCGAAGATGTGCCCGGTCGTGTCTGATGGCGTGACCACTGCATACCGCTTTTCCTCGAGCCATGGCCCCGGATTCATGTACCACCGTCCTGGTGCCGCTTCCAGCGTTGCCCGGCGATGGGTATGTCCCATCAGGAGCAGGTCGATCGCGGGGTCGCGCGCCAGTTCGCGCTTCGCCCACGCCAGTTGGCGCGTCGCGGCGTCATCGACGATCTCGGGATGCGCTGCCGCTGACGCCGGATTGTGGCCCAGCCGCTTGGCAATCCGGAATCCGACGACCGTCGGAAGGGCGTTGAAGGCGGCGATGACGAGGCGGGTGTCGAGTGCGCGGTTGAGCATCGCGGCGACGGGACGCTCCTCGTGGAGTCCGTCGCCGTGAATCGCCACCACCGTCCTGCTCCCGACAGCGAAGCGCAGCGTCCGCGGCGCGAACGTGACACCGGTTTCCGCGCCCCAGAACGTGTCGCCCCAGCGGTCGTGATTGCCGCCGACCATCAGGATCGGCAGCCGTCGCGCCAGTTCGACGATTCTCGCGGTGACTCGGATGCAATGCCGCGGGATCAACCGGCGATAGGTGAACCAGAAGTCGTAGATGTCGCCCAGCAGCAGCAGGGAGTCGCCCATTGACGGCACCGCATCGAGAAAGGCAAGAAATGCCTCCTCGTCCGCGCCGGGGTGCACTCCGAGATGGGCGTCGGCAACTACCACGAGCTGGTCAACGATCACGGCGGAAAGGTGGACGATGACGGAACGACAGGCAACCGAGCCCGGCACGATCACCACCATCCGCCGGCGGGTCGACTACTCCGAGACCGACCAGCAGGGGGTGGTCTACCACGCGCGCTATATCGTCTGGCTCGACGTGGCCCGCACCGAACATCTGCGGGTCAACGGCATGTCCTACCGGTCGATCGAAGAACAAGGCTATCGCCTGATGGTGTCCGAACTCAGCATCCGCTACCGGCAGCCGGCTCGGTACGACGACCCGGTGCGAGTCCGGGCGTGGGTGCGCGCCGCGGAGTCGAGGCGGGTAACTTTTGGCTATGCGGTTGAACACGACGAGACGGACCTCCTGATGGCGACAGCCTCGACGGCGCTTTTTGTCCTCGACAACTCCTTGCGCCTGGCTCGGTTTCCAGCCGAGGTCTTTGCGCTGCTCCGGCCGATCACCGACCCGGTGCGACTCTGATGCGCCTCCGGCTTGCTGTCGTTCTGGCGATGGTCGCGGCGCTCTCGGCGGCCCGGCGCGCTCACGCCCAGGACCCCGCCCAGGTCGAAGCAATGGCGCCACTTCTCCAGGTGGAGGATCGGCGAGACTTCGATCCGCAGGTCCTGACTCGTGGGCTGACCGATCCCGACGCCGCGGTCCGCACCATCGCCGTCCTCGCCGTAGGGCGGATCGGAGATCGGCGCGGCGCGTCGCTCCTCCGGCGGTTGCTTGTCGATCCCGATCCCGATGTCGTGGCGAACACTTTTTTTGCCCTTGGGCTGATTCGCGACTCCGCGTCGGCTGATGCGATCGTCACTCGCTTGCGCAGCACCGATACGCTCACGGCCGCTGCAGTTGGCGAAGCAGCGACGGCGTTGGCACGGATCGGCGGATCTGCTGCGGCGCGGTTTATCGGCCAGGTGCTCTCGGGTTCGACGGACATCACCCCCGCGCGCCAGGGCCAGTTCATCCCCAATGCGCTCCTTGATAGTTGGCACCTCGGCGCGCTGACTCCGGCGCAGGCGATTCTCCACTATACCACCGATACCTCGTCCGATCTCCGCTGGCGCTCGGTGTACACCCTTGGCCGCATCCGTGCTCCTGCAGGAGCGCGCGCCGTGATTTCCGCCGCGCGCGACCAGGTCCCGGTGATCCGCGAAACCGCGATCAAGTGGTTGACCCGGCAACTGGCCGACAGCGCCGGCCTTGCGCCGACGGCGGTGATTCCCGCGCTGACCCGCGCGCTGGACGATGAACAGCCGGGGATCCGGGTCAACGCCGTCATGTCGTTGGCAACATTCGGAGATTCGGCAACGAGCGCCCGGATCGCGGCACTGCTCAGCGATCCGGATCTCAACGTCCGAGTGGCCGCGGCATCGGCCCTCGGCAGCACCCGCGGAGCTGCCGCGGCCCGTGCCCTCGACCTCCTCATGGACAAGCACGATGTCTGGGCGGTACGACGCGCGGAAATCACGGCACTGGCTCGCGTCGATACGGCCATCTTCGCGCGCCGAGTCGTGCCGTGGATCGCGGGAACCGACTGGCGCGACCGTGCGGCTGGAATTCAGGCATGGGCCACAGTTCCCGGCGGTAACCCGGCCGTCTTTCGTACCGCGCTCGCCGATCCTGATGCTCGCGTTCAGGCCGCCGCCCTCGCCGCCTGGCGTAGCGTGCGCGGCGACACGACCGTCGCCGGGCTGGCACGCGCACGACTCAACGCTCCCGACATCCAGCTTCGCGCCGCCGCGGTCGCAGCACTGCGGCCGTTCGTTGCGGCTGGGGACATCGACCCGTTGCTGGCGTGCTGGCGCTTGAGTCATGACGATGCGGCCACCGACGTCCGTCTCGGGATCGTCGCCGATCTGCACGCACTGGCGCGCCGGGATTCCGCGCTGCTCACGCGGATGCAGGATCCCGCAAGGCGCGACTTTCTCGAACGTCCCGCCGATCCGGTCGTCCGCGCCGACGCCGCGCGCACCTGGCCGGAACTCGCCGAGCAGTGGGGCGACAAGTGGCCGATCGATACGCACCGATCGCTCGCTGACTATCGCGCCGTGGTGCGCACCTATCTCCTCGCCTCCGACGACCCGCACGTGACGATCGATGTGGCCGGTCGCGGCACCATCGACGTGGAGCTCCTCGCGCACGAGGCGCCGCTCACCGTCGCGAATTTCCTCCAGTTGGTCGACCGCCATTATTTCGACGGCAATCAGTGGCATCGCGTCGTCCCGAACTTCGTGGTCCAGGACGGTGATCGCACCGGCACCGGCGACGGTGGCCCCGGATGGTCGATTCGCGATGAAATCGACCGTGAGCGCTACGCCGGCACGATGCTCGGCATGGCGCTTTCGGGCCCGGACACCGGCGGCAGCCAGTGGTTCATCAACTTGAGCGCGCAACCCCATCTCGACGGGATCTATACCATCTTCGGCAAGGTGACCGGTCCGATCACGGCGCTGACGCGTATCGTGCAAGGTGACGTGATCCGGTCGATCCACCGGTGAAGCGTCCGATCGCCGCTGCGCGCCGACTCATCGCTCCATCCGCGCTGGCGCTTCTCACCGCGTGCGCCTCCGCCTTTCCGTCAGCGCCGGTCCCGGCCGGGTTGCGGCCGATGTCGGTGACCGACGCGCGCAGCTGGGCTGCGACAACGGAGCCGTCGTCCCGCACCCAGTTGCAGATGCACTGGACCTTCTACGATCAGGCCGGTGACGGCGGCCGCACTGCGGGGCGCGGTGGACTGCGCCTGTCGCTTCCGGATTCGCTGCGTCTCGACTATCGCGGTCCGCTCGGCTTCGGCATCGGCGCGGCAGCGGTCGTCGGCGATACTGCGCTCTGGGCCCAGCCGCAGGATCAGTTCCAGAAGCTGGTCCCCAATTACCCGTTGTTCTGGGCGATGCTTGGCATCGCGCGACCGCCGTCTGCGGGATGGAGTGTCGCCGGGTATCAGGATCCGCGATCGACGGCGTGGCGATACGCGCGCGGCGCCGACACCATCGACTACGTCGTCGCCACCACGACCAAGTCGCGCGTGTTCGAGGCGTACATCCGGCAGGGCGGCAAGGCGATCGGGCGGGTCACGACAGTGTTCGACCTGACCGGCACACCACTGCGGTCGCGGCTCCAGGTCCTGGGCTCGCCAGCGCGGCTCGACATCACCTTCACCAAGGTCACGCACCCTGCAACGTTTGACGCCGACATCTGGAATGCGCCGCACGATCAGTAGCCTCCTCGCGCTGGCAGTCGCCGGCTGTACCTTCGGCTTCGCCGGGGGAGGCTTGCCGCCTAACATCCGGACCGTCGCGGTCATGCCCTTCGACAACATCACCGCCGATCCGACACTTGCTCAAGCGGTCAATCTCGCCGTCAAGCAGGCAATCGAATCGCGCCTCGGCTTGCATGCCGCGCCGAAGGATCAGGCCGACGCCCTGGTGACGGGGAAGATCACGCGATATCAACCCGACGAGCCGCTGCAATACGTCGGCAGTCCCAGTACCGTCGGCGCCGCGAATACCGTCAACGTGACCCGCCGGCAGGTCGAGCTCTCGGTGGACATCACGGTGGTCGATCAGGCGACCGGCAAGGTGCTCTGGGATGGCAGAAACCAGACCGTCCAGGGCGATTATGACCCCGGCCGAGAGCAGGACGGCCGGAAGAAGGCACTCGATTTGCTAGTCAAGAAGGTGATCGACGGCGTTCAACAGAATTGGTGAGGTCATGACCGATCGAGCCGGACGCAGCAATATCGGGTGCCTGGGGACGATCCTTGTCCTCGCCTTCATCGGATTTCTGGCGGTCCGCATCGGCCCGCCCTGGTTCCGGTACGAGCAGTACGCCGCCGAGATGCGCTTCAATGCGCGCTTCGCGAGCACCTTGCCCGATTCACAGATCCGCGTCCGCCTATCCCTGCAAGTCGACTCCCTCGGACTCCCGGCCGCCGCCCGGAAGGTCTCGATCAAGCGCCACGGAACCCATCCGCAGCTGATCACGATTCGCGCCGAGTACGATGAACTGGTCAATATCCCGATTTTCGGCGTGAAGAAGGTGCATTTCGCACCCCACGCTGAGGAGCCGCTCTGACGCCGGTGACCGGGAGCGCGGCGAAGATCCTCTCGGTCGAGGAAGCGGTTCGTTGGCGGGCAGAGGCAGCATCCCCGGTCGTATTTACCAACGGCGTCTTCGATCTTCTTCATGTCGGTCACATCGCCATTCTTGAGGCGGCACGAGCCCTCGGCGCGTCGCTGATCGTCGGAATCAACAGCGACGCATCGGTTCGATCGCTGGGCAAGGGGAGCGACCGTCCGTTCGTGCCGGCCGCCGACCGTGCCCTCGTCGTCGCCGCGATCGGAGCGGTCGATTGCGTCGTCCCCTTCGAGGAGCCGACACCGCTTGCCGTGATCACCGCGCTTGCGCCCGACATTCTCGTCAAGGGAGCGGACTATCTTCCCGAGACGATCGTCGGCGCGGACCTGGTGCGCGCCCGCGGCGGCCGCGTCGAAGTCATTCCGCTGGTCGCAGATCGATCGACCACCCGACTTCTGGAGCGACTTCGTGGCACGTCCTGATGGCCGCAATCCGAACGACCTGCGCCCTGCGGTACTCGAACGCCGAGCCAATCCTTTTGCCGAAGGGTCGTGCCTGGTCCGGATGGGCGGCACCCTGGTCCACTGTACCGCCAGCGTCGAAGAGGGTGTGCCTCGATTCAAGAAGGGATCCGGCGAGGGATGGGTCACCGCCGAATACGCGATGCTGCCGCGGGCCACGTCGGAGCGCAACGATCGCGAGCGCCACGGCCCCGGCGGTCGGACCTACGAAATTCAACGGCTGATCGGCCGGTCGCTGCGTGCCGCGATGACGACCTTCGCATTCGGTGAATTCACCATCAAGGTCGATTGCGATGTCCTCGTTGCCGACGGTGGGACACGGTGCGCCAGCATCACCGGTGCGTGCGTCGCACTCCACGACGCCTGCGCCTGGCTCGCCGAGCGTACCGGACGGCCATCGCCGTTCGGCAGGTTGGTCGCAGCGGTATCGGTGGGAAAGGTCGCCGGCGAACATCGACTTGATCTTGCCTATCTCGAGGACCGCGATGCCGAGGTTGATGCCAACGTCGTGATGCTCGAACCTGATGCCTTTGTCGAAGTGCAGGGAACCGGCGAGCACGGTACCTTCGATCGCCGCGAGCTTGATGCACTGCTCGACCTGGCCGATCGCGGACTGCAGCAGCTTTTTCAACTGCAGCGAGCGGCCCTCGGCGGATGAAGAGCGTGCTGGTCGCCACGCGAAGCGTGGGCAAGCAGAAGGAATTCCGGACCCTCCTTCGGCCCATCGCAGGCCAGATCCTCTTTCCTGATGATTTCGGCATCGATCCCTCCCCCGACGAAGCACTGATCGAATCGCATGCCACCTTCGAAGCCAACGCCGCCGCCAAGGCGCGCTGGTTCGCGCGGCAGGTCAGCATACCCGTGATCGCCGACGATTCCGGGCTCGAGGTCGATGCCCTCGGCGGCGCGCCGGGGGTGCGGTCGAAGCGATTCGCCGGACTCGATGGCCCCGACGAGGTGGTCGCCGAGCGAAATGTTGCGGCACTCCTCGATCGACTCGCCGGCATCCCCGACCGCGACCGGACGGCGCGGTACCGGACTGTCCTCGTGCTGGTGCGGGCAGCATATCCGGACCGGATCGTCGCCGGATCATGCGAGGGAAAGATTCTCGACGCACCGCGCGGGACCGGCGGATTCGGCTATGACCCCGTCTTCTACTCCAGCGACCTGCAGTGCACCTTCGCGGAAGCGTTGCCGGAAGCAAAAGGTCGCGTCTCCCATCGCGCCCGCGCGGTGGCAGCGATGGTCGAAGCGCTTCGCGTCGGCTAGACGTTCCCGCGTCGCACCGCTGCAACGCGCCGTGCCGCCTGGCGTGACCCCTTGCACTTCTACAAGACAACCGATATCTCTCGCCTTCCTGTAGAAGCATCATGGGGAGCGCCGCAGATGACCGACACCCGCCTCGACCTGCCGCAGGGAACGCTTGATCTCCTGATCCTGCGGACGCTTTCCCTCACGCCGATGCACGGTTGGGCGATATCGGAGCGGATTCAGCAGGTGTCGCGCGACACGCTTCAGGTGCCGCAGGGATCGCTGTATCCCGCGCTGCACCGCCTTGAGCGCCGCGGATGGATCAAGGCGCGATGGGGAGCATCCGACAACAACCGCAAGGCGAAGTTCTATCAGCTGACCCGGAGTGGCGAACGCCAGCTGGCGAACGAGACGCGCGACTGGGCGCGACTCTCCGATGCCGTCGCCCTCGTCCTGCGGATGAGCTGACCGCATGCTGTCCCGAGTCTGGAGCGACCTGCGCTACCGTCTCCGCGCGCTCATGCGGTCTCGCACCGTGACGCGCGAGATCGACGCCGAACTGCAGTTTCATCTCGAGCAGGAGGCATCGAAGCATCGACAGGCGGGACTCGATCCGATCGAAGCGCAACGGAAAGCGGCGCTCGGACTGGGCGGCCTCGGCCACGTACGCGAAGAGGTGCGCGATGCGCATGGTACCGTGCTCGTCACGCGACTGATCCAGGACGCCCGCTTTGCGTTGCGCATGTTGGGGAAGAGCCCGACGTTCACCGTCGTCGCCGTGCTGGCGATCGCCCTCGGCAGCGGTGCCGTCACGACGATTGTGAGCGCTGCAAACGCGCTCCTCCTCCGTCCGATTCCCGGCATCGAGGCCCCCGATCGCGTGGTCGATCTCAATCGCACGGCGGGTCCCCAGGGCCGCGAGCCCCGCACCTCCTCGTATCCGCTCTACGTTGCGCTTCGCGATCAGTCCCGTCTCCTGAGCGGGATTGCGGCGTGGTCGGCCGCGCAGCTCACCATCACCGCTGGCGCACAGGGAACCACCGCGTTCGCGAATCTCGCGTCCGACAATTACTTCGCCGTTCTCGGCGTTCGGCCGTTGCTCGGGAGATTCTTCGCCACCGGTGACGACAGGGCGCGCGGCGCGCACGCCGAGATCGTGCTGAGCGAAGGATTCTGGCGGCAGCGGTTTGGTGGCGACTCGGCGTTGATCGGAAAAGCAGTCTCTGTCAACGGCTCGCCGTATGTGGTGATCGGTGTGGCACCTGCCGCATTCCGCGGCGTCGCGCCGCTGGTACGCACCGATGCATGGGTCCCACTCGGGATGACTGATCAGCTGCGGCCGGCGACCGCACTCCTCTCGAACCCACGCGGGTCGTGGCTGATGCTTGTCGGCCGGCTCGCGCCCCACGCGACCATCGCGGCGGCGAGCGCCGAGGCGGCGACGATACTCGCGCGACTCAAGGCGACCTCGAGCGACGTCGATCCCGACGCCGGCATGGCGATCAGCGCTGCCACCGGCGTCCCCGGCGACGCCCACGGCACCCTGGTCTCCTTCATCGCGCTCCTTCTCGTGGTCGCCACGCTGGTGCTGCTGATTGCCAGCGTGAATGTCGCCGGCATGCTCCTCGCCCGGGCGACGGCGCGACGCCACGAGATGGCGATACGCGTCGCGCTCGGCGCCGGGCGGCAACGGATCATTGCGCAATTGCTCACCGAGAGCGTGGTGCTTTTCCTCGGTGGTGCGGCTGGCGGCTACCTGATCGCCATCTGGAGCACCCGCATCGCGAGCCGAGTCCCGTTGCGCCTCGAAGTGCCCGTCACCGTTGATCTGAGTCCCGACTATCGCGTCCTTGCCATCGCACTCGGCGTCGCGCTCATCACCGGCGTCGCCTTTGGTCTCGCCCCGGCGTTCGAAGCAACCCGGGTCGATCCGAGCGCTGGCCTCCGTACTGGCACCGCTGGCGCCGGCACGCGCCGATCATCGCTGCGGCAGGTGCTGGTGACTGCGCAACTCGCGGTCTCGCTGGTGCTCCTCATGTCGGGGGGGCTCTTCCTGCGTGCGCTCTACCGCGGGTTGCAGGTCCCGACGGGTTTTACCACGACCGGCGTGTCCACCGCAGCGCTCGACGTCAGCAGCGCCGGTTACTCGGACGATCGCGCGCGAGAGTTCTACGACCAGCTCAAGACCCGATTGCTCGCGACTGGCAATGTCGCGGCCGTGTCGTTCATCCAGCCGCTTCCGCTCAGCAACTCGGTCTATTCGGAGGACTTTGCTGTCGAGGGGTATCAGGCGAGGACCGGCGAGCATCCCGACGGTAAGGTCGATCTGGACCTGGCGACGATCGGCGCCGACTATTTCAAGGTCACGGGCATTCCGATCGTGGAAGGCCGAGAGTTCGGGGTCGATGACAAGGCGACGTCGCCAAAGGTTGCCGTTATCAATCAGACCTTCGCGCAAACCTATTGGCCCGGGGTCGATCCGATCGGCCGAACGGTGACCGGCGACGAGGGGATGATGACGGTGGTCGGAGTCGCGCGTGACGCCAAGTATGCCTCCCTGAACGAAGCACCCCTTCCGTTCATCTACCTGCCGCTGACGCAGCACTGGGGAAGCGCGACTCATCTCCTCGTCAGGACATCCGGTCAGGTCGCTGCCCTCGGCACGGCAATTCGAGACGCGGTGCACGGGATCGATCCGATCTTTCCGCAACCGGTCTCGACCACACTCGACGCAGCAACGAGCGTCGCGCTCCTTCCCCAACGAATCGCGGCGATCGTCACCGGTGCGATGGGTGCGCTCGGATTCCTCCTGGCGCTCATCGGACTGTACGGCACGCTCGCGTATCGCGTGAGTCAACGCGCCCGGGAGATCGGCCTTCGCATGGCGCTCGGCGCCGACCGTGTCGCGGTGATGCGGATGGTGCTCCGCGAAGGAATGCGGCTCGTCGCGATCGGTGGCGCCATCGGCATGGCGCTCGCTGTCGCCACGACGCGGGTCATGAGTCGCTTCCTGTTCGGAGTGAGTCCGCTCGATCCGCTCGTCTTCGCGGCGATTCCGGCGGCTCTCGTTTGTGCCGCGTTCCTCGCAATCATCGTCCCGGCCAGGAAGGCCGCAGCGACCAATCCACTCGACACGCTCCGGAATAACTGAAGCAGCTCCGGCTCCGGTGTGCGGTGCGCCAATGGCCGGTGCAGTATATTCCCGCATCCCCCACGATCAACTTTCCGAGAGCTCGCCATGCATCGCGCCGCGTACATCACGCTGTCGCTCGTCGTTGCCGCAATCCCGGTCACGCCCCTCATCGCGCAGGCGCCGCCGGTCAACAGTGCACCGACCTTCACCGTGGGCACGGCAACGGCCCGGCGCGGCGAACGGGCGACTGGCACAATCACCGTCCCTGCCGGAGTCGACTCCGGCTACGTGATGCAGGTCGCGGTGATTCACGGCGCGCGCCCGGGGCCGGTCCTGGCGCTGGTATCGGGGCAGCACGGAACCGAATACAGCACCATCATCGGGATGCAGCGACTGGTGCCGAAGATCGATCCGAAGACGCTGGCAGGAACCGTCATCATCATCCCCGTCGTGAACGTGCCGTCATTCACGTCCATGACGCCGGCGCGCAATCCGACCGACAGGAAATCGATGCTCGGCGTCTGGCCCGGCGACAGCAGCGGGACCCAGAGCTACCGCGCCGTGGCGATCCTGATGCGCGAAGTCGTCAACCAGGCGAACGTGATCGTCGATTTCCACGGCGGCGATCTCGACGAAGACATCGGCATTCCGTTTTCCGCGGCGGTGCGCGGCGGGCGCGCCGGTCCTGATTCCGAGAGCGTTCGGCTTGCGATCGCCTTCGGCCTCAAGCACATCCAGATCATCGATCGCGATGCCGCCTCGCCGCGAGTGGGAAGCCGGATCGACGGGCAGGCGCTCCTGCAGGGGAAGCCGGTGATTCTCGTCGGCGTCGGACGAAGTGGCGTCGTGACCGATGGAGACATCGCCAATGTCGACAACGGCTGCCTCAACCTTCTCGGCGCGCTCAAGATGATCGACCGGCGGCGGACCCCGTCGTATGCGCCGGTCTGGCTCGACGCCGCAGCACCTCGTATTGCGGCGCAGGGGCCGGGGGCGTTCTTCGCGGCGGTCCCTCACGGTGCCATGGTGAAGAAGGGGCAGCCCCTTGGCTACACTACCGATCTTCTCGGCGCCCGAACCGGCGACGTGCCATCTCCGATCGACGGACTCGTCGTGTACGTCCACGGCGTCCCTTCGATGCAGCGGGGAACCACGCTCGCCGAGGTCCTTCCTGTCCTGCCGGGCGTCCCGGCGTGGAAGGCGCCGGCACGGAACCGTCCGTGATGGCGCCTCCCCTCGCTCTTCGCTGAGCGCGCCGCGGCCTACGCCTTCTGCGGAGCCCACTTCGGCGCTTCCACACCGAACTCCTTCGAATAGCGGGCGAGTAGCTGCTGCCACGCGGGGAGCTTCATCGTCTCCATCCCGGCAGTGCGGCCAATCGGCTCTCCACCAAGGAAGCGGTCGAGCACATCGAGACAGACGTGCCATCCGGCGGCCCCCATCGCGATGAATCGTTTGTCGATATGGTGCCAGAGGGTGAGCCGCGTGCCGCCATTCGCAAGCGGCTCGAGCTCCCAGCGCAGATCCTGATCACCGCCGCCCCAGTTGAACTCCAGCGCGCGATTCGCCTCGGCGACCTTGACCCGCGTCTCGGTGACCTGGGGTGATGGCGCGCCAACGGTGGTCAACGTGACCGGTCCGACGCTGCCCATGTCGCGATCGGCATCGAACGGAGCCCATTCGCGCAGTTCGGATGGATCGGTCAACGCGCGCCACACCTTGTCGGGGGCGTAGGGGAGTTCTCGCCGAACAATCAGCGTCCAGACTTCGGCCGACTTGTCGACCTCGGCGTGAACTGCATCACTCGGCGTGTACTTCGTCTGTTCGTTCACGGTTTCCTTCTTCCTTTCGCGGTGTGGGCCTTTTCCATCCGGCCGAGATGTTGCTCGAGGGCATCGACGTGCCGTGACCAGTGCCGGCGGAACTGCGCCAGCCAGCTGTCGATTTCGCGGAGCGGTTCCGGGCGCAGCCGATAGAGCCGGTGCTGCGCATCGACGCGCGCCTCGACAAAGCCGGCCTCGCGGAGGACGCGCAGGTGCTTGGAGACCGTCGGCTGCGGCAGCTGCAGCGCACGCTCGATCTCCCCGACGGAGCGGTCCGAGGCGGCAAGGAGGGTCAGGATCGCCCGGCGGTTCGGTTCCGCGACGACGGTAAACGTGGATACCATGGCAGGTATATACCGACATTGGCATATACGAGTCAAGGGAATGCGCGGGAAGGGGATCCCCGGACCCCCCTATTCCTCCCGGAGCGCGGCCATCGGATTCATCCGCGATGCGCGCCTCGCCGGTATCGCGGCGGCAACAAGCCCAACGAGGAGGAGGACCGCGATGGCGCCGACCCACGTTGTCGGATCGTTCGCGGTGAGCCCGAAGAGAAAGGATGCAATGAACCGTGTGGCGACGAGTGCCAATGCAACGCCGCCGACGATCCCCGCGACGACCACCCGGCTCACTTCGCCCAGCACCATTCGCACGACCCGCCGGCTCGCTGCGCCGAGCGCGATGCGAATCCCGATCTCGTTGCGTCGCCGGGCGACTTGATACGCCATCGTGCCGTACAAGCCGATCAGTGCCAGCAGCAGCGCCAATCCGCCGAAAAATGTCGCAAGCGTCGCGAGGAGTCGGTCGCGGCTCAGCGATCGCGCCACCAGCTCCTCAAGCGTGCTGAACTCGAGGCTGGCGGTGGGCGCCATGTCGGCCATGATGCTCTTCATGCCGTTCACGAGTGCGCCCGGCGGAATGTCGCTGCGAAGCTCGATGTTGAAGTTCTTGACCGGTGACCCACGTTGCGCGGCCGGAATGTAGATCACCATCCCGACGCTGTCGCGAAGCGAGCGGAACTTCGAGTCCTCCACGACTCCGACGACCTCGAACTGCGGGTTGGTGTTGTTCCCCATGCTCCGGCGGAACTGCCGGCCGATCGGGTCGAGCGTACCGAACAGTCGTCGTGCGACGGTCTCCGTGATCAGTGCGACGCTGGACGACCCGGCGCCGTCTCCAGGACCAATGTCGCGGCCGCGAAGTAGGCGCGTGCCCACCGTCGCGAAATATCCGGGACTCACACGATTCACCCAGGCGAGCGCATCCATCTTGTTGGCGGGATGAAAGCCGTCTGCGCTGAGGAGTCCATTTTCACCCCGACTACCCATCGGGGTCATCGATGACAACGCCGCGGAACGAACGCCGGGGAGCGCGCGCATTCGCTCGAGGATGGCATCGGTAGAGACGGGAGTGTCGTCGACCAGGTCGGCTTGCATCAGCAGGACACCGGAACGCTGAAAGCCGGCGTGTCGTGTCGTGAGATTCCTGAACGAACCGAGGAGCAGACCGGCTGAGGTGAGCAGCACGAACGACAGTGCCACCTGGCCGGCGACCAGCACCCAGCCAGCCTGACGGCGCCCGCGGCCGACGACGCTGCGGCCATGCGCCTTGAGTGCGGCCTGCGGATCGGTACGCGCCGATTGCCACGCCGGCGCGAGACCGAAACAGGCGCCGCTCACCAGCGCCACCGCAGTGGTGAAGGCCAGGACCCGCCAATCGATGCCGAGGGCGAGCCACGCCGTGCTTCCACCGGCGGAGAGGAAGCTGGTGATGAGGTTGGCGCCCCAGCCGGCGAAGATCACGCCGAGAGCGGCGCCCGCGAGCGACAGCAGCATCGCTTCGGTCAGCATCTGGCGAATCAATCGAGCGCGCCCCGCGCCGAGTGCCAGTCGGATCGCGGCTTCATGTTGACGGACGGTGGCACGCGCCAGCAGGAGATTCGCGACGTTGGCGCAGGCAATCAGCAGCACGAGCGCCACCACGACCATCAGCACGCGGAGCGCCCCGGCGTATTGCAGCCGCAACGAGGAGAACCCGTTGGCTTCGGGCGTGACGGTGAGGGTCCGTTTGAGATAGCTCGACTGCAGGTCCGGTGGCCAGTCGGAAGGGAGCGTTGCCGTCATGATGCTCGGCGCGAGGGCGGCGAGGCGGGCACCGGTTTGGGCCGCGGTGGCGCCTGCGACGGGCCGAACCATGATATTCAGCCACCAGTTGCTCCGGCCGTCGAGGCCGTCCTGGCCGCCGTCGACGATCGGCTCGCTGCAGATCGGCAGATAGAGTTGCGACTGTCGGCCGACGGTCATGCCGAAGAAGCTCGGGTCGAGCACACCGGCCACTGTGAACGGATGCGAATTCACCGTCAGCGTCTTGCCGATCGCGCTCCTGGCGCCGCCGAACTCCGTCTGCCAGAGCCCGTAGCTGATCACCGCGATCGGCGCGCAGCCGCGAATGTCATCCGACAGGGCGATGGTGCGCCCGAGAATTGCCGGGACGCCCAGCGACGAGAAATAGCCGCCGCTTACCCATTCACCGCTGACGTTTCGTGCTTCGCCGCCCGTGGCGAGATTGAACCGGTCCTGCCCGTAGGCAAAAGGCCCCTGAAAGAGATCGTTGTGTCTGCGGATCTCCTCCCAGAGGGGGTTCGTGAATGTGTTGTCCTGACCGTTGCTCATCGCCACCTGGAGTAGCGTCTCCGGATGCCGGACCGGCAGCGACCTCAGCATCACCGCATTGATCAGCGAGAAGATCGCGGTGTTGGCGCCGATGCCCAGCGCGAGGGAGATCACTGCGACGAGTGCAAAACCACGATTGGCGCGCAGGCCTCGCAGCGTCAACCGCAGGTCGGCGATCAGCGCATCGAGCCAGGCGAAGGTGTCGGCGTCTCGCGTCCGTTCCTTGAGGCCGGTGCGATTGCCGAAGCGGCGTGTCGCTTCCGCGCGCGCGGCATCGTCGCTGAGGCCCGACGCCGTCAGATGATCGGCGCGCTCCGCCAGATGAAAGGCGATCTCGCGATCGAGCGCGGTCGAGTGGCGATTGGAATGCAGCAGGTTGCGAAGACGGTCGAACCATGCCATCGGAGCCGCCGGGGGTAGGAGGAAAGATCAGGCGTAGCGCAGCACGCGGCGAACGCCACTCGTCAGCCGCGCCCAGCTCGCCTCTTCGTCGGTGAGTGCCTGTCGGCCGGCGGGAGTGATGGCGTAGAAGCGGGCCTGGCGATTCTTCTCGGTGATCCCCCATTCGGCACGCACCAGCCGCTGCTGTTCCATGCGGTGGAGGGCGGGGTAGAGCGATCCCTCCTCGACGCGCAGCAAGTCGGCCGAGACGTGCTGGATGTGCGCGGTGATCGCGTAGCCGTGGAGCGGGCCGCGACTCGCCAACGTCTTGAGGACGAGGAGGGCGAGCGTGCCCTGGAGGATGTCGTTCTTCGGTTTCGCCATGAGTCCCCTGCCTAGCTATACATATCTATCTCTGTATAGCTACCGTGGGGCGTGGTGGGCGTCAAGGGGATGTCGGAGGGGTGAAGATGCAGGCGCGGGCTGAACGCCGTTTCGGACGGTGAGCGTCGGCGTTTTCGGCGGGGGTGGGGCGGTGTAACTTCACCGTCGCACGATCGACGGGGTGTGGCGCAGTCCGGTAGCGCGTCCGCTTTGGGAGCGGAAGGTCCCGGGTTCAAATCCCGGCGCCCCGATCAGGTAACATCAACAATAGCAATGCATTCAGGAAGAGGCGCTGATCGCCAGTTTGCTGTAGTCACAAGGTCGTAGTCACAGACATTGGAGGACAAATGGCAGAGGTCATCGGCGACTCGGGCTGGGCGGCCGAACAGCGTCGCCGGCGCCTGGCCGAACGCCCAGAGCACGAGCGACTCGAAGCGCTCAACAACGTCAATCCGGCCGCAGTCTGTGCGATCGAGGGGCACGAGTGGATCAGCCCGACCGAGTCGTCGGAGCCATTCTGCAAGCATTGCGGTGCGCCGCGGCCGGCTTAGGTCGATGAGAGCAAGCTGGGAGAGGTTTGGCCCAGCCACGCTGATTAGCGTGGCGATCGTGGCCGCCGGCGCCCTTGCGGCGGGAGCCATCCTCGTCGTGGGCATTCTCACAAGACCGGAGTCATGGGCGCCGCTGGCGGAAGCGGCAGCAACGGTGCTGCTCGCCGGATTCGCCGGCGTCCAGTTGTGGCTAGATCACGTAAGAAAGAACGAGGAGCGGCTCGCAGCGGGGGTAGAGGCGCGCGCGATCGCTGTGCTCCTCCGACGCCAAATGTTCAGCTGGTCCGCACCTGGAATCGCGGGGCAGCATCTACGCGAATGGACCGGCCGTGCCACGCGACGCGGGATGCTCGGTCAGCATATGGATCGCGCCGAGGCCCGAATGACGAAACTCGCTGTGCTTGCCGGCAGTCTTGGAAGTAACCAGCGGATGGCCATTGATGCGTTGTTCCAGTCGTTCCTCTCCGCGACCGCGACAATCGTTGAGGAAGGCGACGCATTTTCGGCGATCATGGAAATGCGAGCCGACCCTGGCGGCTCAGACGAATTATGGAGGGACGTTGCATGGGACATCCGGCAGTGTATCGGGGTACTGAACAACGCGATTATTGAGCCGAAGCCAGCGACCGCCGCAGATGTTCACAAGGGACGGGAAATGGGGCGCCAATGAAGATTCGATTCACGTTGTTAGCCGACGCCGCAAACATCTCCCAAGAAGGGAAGTTGAACATCCTCGGCGAGTTCAACGCGATCCGGGCGACCGCTTACCCGATGATGTGGGGCGGATTTGTTTATGTCGCTTCGATGGAAGTCGGTGCAGCTGAGATCGGCGCGCAAGTGGATCTCGATCTCAGGCTCGTGGACGCAGACGGCGGACTTCTTGCTCCCCCACTGCCGGTCCATCTCACGATTTCCCAAGTCGGCAACGCCCCAGAGCTTGAAGGCGAGATGGAGAATCATCCGATCATTATCTCGATCAGCCAACTCACCATCCCCCAAGCGGGGAAATACTCGTTTGATCTCTGGCGAGAGGGGTCGCAGGTCGATACGTGCGGGTTTTACGCCGTTCTCGTAAGATGAATCACTCGAAGGCGTTATCGACGCTGAACGAATGGCTTTCGGGAAAGGCAACGGGTGTGCGCTATTCCGAATTGGCGTCGACGCTTAGGGCGTTGGGCTGGCAGGAATCTGGCGGCGGCGGGTCGCACCGAATATGGTGGCACGAAGACTGCCAAGCTGTGATCCAGTCAGTAGATAAGGGCACTGGCCAGCTGCTTCCAGTGTATGTTAAGCGAGCGGCGAAGGTCGCTCTTGCTCAGGGGAGAGAGAAATGACCGAAACCGGAATTGATAGGGCGATCCTCTTTGCCGCTTGGACATTCCGTGGCGGCCCCGACCTCGACGGATCGGGCGCCTATGTGATCGAGATCGACGAGCTCCCAGGCTTTTTCGTCGCGGCAGACACTGAGGATGAAGCAATTCACGAATTGACGCCTGCATTGGCCGCGCATCTTACGACGCTCGCGAGGCTCGGCAGAGATGTTCCCCGGCCGGCCCATCCCGGGTGGTTGCCGGAGGTTCGGCGGACGCCGACCCCGTCCAATGCTCGTCTCGAGGTCACGCCGCGAATTCCGGAGCTTCGACTCCAAACCGCCTGACGGCGAGCCAACTACTCTTTTTTGAGCGATTCGACGGCAAGCTTCACAAGCGGTGTCACATATTCATCCGAAATCTGCTGCATGGTAATACCACCTGGCCGCGCCGGCGCGTGAAGATCGATCTTGATTGTCTGCGATCCATCTGCATACAGTTCGACCGTAATTTCGACCTCCGTTCCGTCCGGTGCGCTGACGCGTCGCTTGGCACGTCGAACTGGGTCGCTCATACTGATCACCGGTCCTCTCAGCACCATAGATGCAAGTAAGATCGCTCAATGTAGCTCGCGCGACCAAACGAATCGCAGTCAGCGCGAGACTAACCGCGTCGAGAGTTATCGGCGTGTTCGGGACGGTTCGCGACGTTCCGCAGGCAGCGCTCCTATTTCGTCAGGTCGACCTTGATTCGATTGCCCTTGAACATGACGATCGAACCGTCCACAACATCCTGGGCAGTGATGTCCGCTCGCGAGAACTTCGCGGCCAAATCCGCCGGGACATAAATCGTCAGGCGGTCCTCTGCCGTTGAGTTGAGCCATGAATACCGCCCGGCCATGTCCTTGTGCTTGACGACGATCACGACTGCGAACCCGGCACCCGGAATGGAATCGGTGACCGCCGCGCCAAGTTTCTTGATGAGGGGGAAAGCAACTTCATTGATAGTTCCGGCGTTGCGCTCTGCTTCATTGGTCTGGTTGTTGTTGTAGGTGTATTTCGGTTCTGGCGCCATCACCCACAGGTAGCGCGTTCCGCGCCATGATTCGACAAGTGTGTCCCACGGCGAGCGGGCAATACCAACGGCAATGAGCGCGTGGCCGTGCTTTACGCCGCTTGGCGAATGATCCCCGGAGAGCCACGCTGCAGCGGAATCCAGGTCGCGGTCAGATGCGAGTTGAGCGTTTTCTCCCGCGTCGAAAAGGCGGTGGAATGCGCGCGCGGTATCCAAGACATTTACATCGATGAGGACGTCACTCACTTCACCGCCTCCGCCAAGATGCACAATAACCCGCCCGGTCGACTTGTCGGTGCTGACGTCCTTGACTGAAAACGGCACGGGAATGAGCGGACTGCGCGTGTGCCGGGAAGAGGAATCGTCGACAGTGAGCGAGTCTCCGCGGAAACTTACCGAGCCGTGGTATTTCGAGTCCTTGAATCGAAGCGCCGAGAGCGGAACGAGGAGCGCTACATGCTGGCCCTTAGCAACGTGCGCGGACTGCGCTGACAGCGGCGCCGCGAGAAACAGCGCACCAGCAAGGAATAGCTTCACTTCGATCCTCCAATGATGGGCCACGCGATCGGGATCCGAGTCGCACCAGTCATGAAAGCATCGACCCCGGCGGTAACGCGGTCCGCGGCCGCCATCTCGTCGGTCGCGAGGGCCACCTCGATAAGCTCACGATCTAAGAGCGAGATCAATTCGCTGAACGAATAGAACGTCTCGGCGATCGATCGAATCCCGTCGACGTGAGCGCGCTTCTCGATCTCCTGATTGACGAAGCCGGTGGCGCGAAGAAATAGGACCGTAGCTTGTCGCGCGGCCTCCCGACGTGGGCCGTGCAGGGATGTGGTCAAAGCAGAGATCTCATCCACCCGCTTCTCTGCCACGTCGACGGCGATGCCATACCGCTCGTGGTTTTCCAAGGCCCATTCAAGAATGTCGGTGACCGGCGCCTTTCGTTGCCGATGCCACGAGCGGATTTCGCGCGCGAGATTGTATGCGAGGAAACTGACGCGCTGTTCGGCCGCCTCTCGCTTGTCCGCCTTGCGTTGTTCCTCATTCCTCCAGGTCAACCACGCGAAGATCGCAATTGCGACAGTCGCCGCGGATTCGGCAACGGCCTGGGCGGGCTGGGGCCAGCGGCCAATCGCAAACCCCAAGACAGCAGCACCGAAGATGAGGATCGGATTGATTCCCACTGTAGCGGTCTGGCCGGTAGATGCTCGTGGGTCAGCGACAGTCATGTGCACCTCGATGCGGAGTAGTCACAGAAGTAGTCACAGACAGACCGATTTTGCCACAGTGTGACGAGCGATCACCGGGCTACAACCCGCTTGCCAGCGCTTATTAGGACTCGCAATCTCGCTTTGGGAGCGGAAGGTCCCGGGTTCAAATCCCGGCGCCCCGATCAGCAGCGATCAAATCCCGCTTCATGGCGCGCACCGGGAACCGGCCGCGCTAGCAATTCATCAATCCCGCCTCACCGCCCACCTCGCCCGCCCGGCACCGGCACTCCCATATTCGACGTCCCACCGAACAGATCCTTCAGCGGTCCCACCCACCTCGGCAGCCGGTACGGCATCGGATCGAACAAACCCGGTTCGACCGGCAGGTCGAGTTTCGGCTCGCTGAAATCCTCCGCGATCGACAACTGGTTCCCCAGGTACACCCGCACGCTTCGCGGCAGCCAGCCGCTGCCGGCGCGCTTGTAACCGCTGATCCGCGCATCGAGCGGACGCCGCGGGTCCATGTTCTTCTCGATCATCCGCACCATCACGAGACGATCGCGGTCGAGCCAGAACTGATTCGAGATGGTGTCGCCGGCAAGCGCGCCCACCACGATCACTGGCGCGCCTTCCCACTTGTCGTGGTGCACCTTGGTCAGGTCGAAGCCGTATCGTCGCAGCATGGCAATCGTCTGCGCCGGCGGCGCAGTCTGCAGATCATTCAGCAGCAGGATATAGGGAAGGACCCCTTTCGCCGCCGACCGGAGCCGACCACCACCGATTTCGTAGGTAGTGTCGTTCTGGTAGATGACGGCCCGCCCGGTCGCCGACGGCGCCACGTCGATCCGCATGTGGTCGGGCGGTTGCACGGCGACATACCAGGTCTCGACGCGTTGATCCGCGGGGAGGACCGTGCGCTGGACATAAAACGCCGAGTGAAACCACTTTCCGCGATACTTGTCGAACGCCTGGTGAACCACCGCTTCTCCCGGCGGACCGACCCGCGAGCCACCGTGAAGCAGCGAGACCATGGCAAGCAGCGCAGCACCAACGAGCATTTCTGACCTCTATCCCGAATGGCATACTGGTGTCGGCAACATGCTGTAGATTGGTAGCCGTTCCCCCCTCAGAGACCTGCACCCGGAGGTTGGCTCCATGGCCATGATGCGCGAGTTCAAGGAGTTTGCCGTCAAGGGAAACGTAATGGACCTCGCTGTGGCCGTCATTATCGGCGCAGCGTTCGGCAAGATCGTTGATTCCGTCGTCAACGACCTCATCATGCCGGTCGTCGGGCGCGTCGTTGGGGGCCTCGATTTCTCCGACCTGTTCATCCCCCTCAAGGATGTCCCGCCGGGTACCGCACACTCGCTCGCCGCCATGAAGACCGCCGGGATTCCGGTCTTTGCCTACGGGAATTTCCTCACCGTCTCGCTCAATTTCCTGATCCTCGCCTTCATCATCTTCCAGATGGTCCGGATGATGAACCGGATGCACAAGGCGCCCGCGCCGGCACCGGCCGCTCCGCCGCCGCCCAGCGACGAAGTCGTGCTGCTTCGCGAAATCCGCGACGCCATCCGGTCACGGGGGTAACTTTCCCGTTCTGGCGCCCGTAGCTCAGCTGGATAGAGCGACAGCCTTCTAAGCTGTGGGTCGCAGGTTCGACTCCTGCCGGGCGCGCTCGCAGTGGCCGATTCCGGAGGATCGCAGATGGCGGACGACGAACTCTTTGCCTCGCCACGGTCGCGCACTGTCGCGCTGATCCTCGCGGTCGTTCTGGGAGTCTTCGGAGCCCACCGTTTCTACCTCGGCCGAACGCGCAGCGCCGTCCTGCAGATCCTCACCCTCGGCGGCCTCGGCGTGTGGTGGTTCTACGACCTCGTCCTCGTCGCCTCCGGGTCGATGCGTGACGCCGAGGGGCGGCTGGTCACCCGGTGGGAACCGGAAAGCGATCATCTGGTGACATCGGGGACGGCGGCCGCAATCTTCGACGAACTCGATACCCTGCGCGCGGAAGTCGCCGAGATGCACGAGCGACTCGATTTCGCCGAGCGGCTCCTCTCCGACCCGGCGTCGCGCGAGCAACAGCGAAACTGAGCGTTACTCGCCGACCGGCCGGGGTGATTCGGTGTACCGCCGTTCGGCCCACGCCCGGCTCGAAGCGTCGCCGAAGATCTTCTCGCCATCGAACCGGCCGTTCTCGATGAACACCTCCGAAATATTGCGGCCGGCCGCGACACTTCCCGCAAGAAAGATCCCCGGCACTTCGCTTTCCAGCGTTTCCGGATTGATGGCCGGACGCCCGCCCTCTCCGCTGCAGGTAATCCCGAGCGACTCGAGCATGGCGAAATCAGGATGGTATCCCGTGAGCGCATAAACCCGCTGCGCCCGCAATCGTTCCTCGCTGCCATCCGCAGTGCGAATCATCACGCCATCAGCATCGATACTGACAACTTCTGCGCCGAACCGCGCCGCGATTTCTCCTGCTGCGACGCGATTGTCAAAGTCCGGTTTGAGCCAGAACTTCACACTCGGCTTCAACGTTGTTCGCCGGTATACCAGCGTGACGCGGGCGCCGGCGCGGAAACATTGCAGCGCGGTTTCGATCGCCGAATTCTTCCCGCCGACGACCACGACATCGAGACCTGCGGTCAGGTGCGGTTCGTCGAACCAGTGCGAAACGTGGGGCTGATTCTCGCCGGGCACACTCAGGAGATTGGCGTGGTCGAAATAGCCGGTGGCGAGGACCAGTCGATGGCAGGCAATCTCGGCACGCTGACCGCGCGACTCGACGGCGCAGACCAGGCTCTCTCCGTCGCGCTGGGCGCCAAGGAAGCGCGTATAGGGCCTGACGGCGAGCCCCTCGACCCGGGCAACGCCGCGGTAATACTTGAGCGCCTCCTCGCGGGTCGCCTTCGACCCGGAACAGGTCAGTGGGTGCCCGCCGATTTCGAGCCGTTCAGGGGTGGTGAAGAAGGTCATCCCGATCGGGTAGCGGACAATCGAGTTTGCGATGGCGCCCGCATCGATCACCAGGTGACGGACGCCTCGCCGGGAGGCCGAGACGGCACAGGCGAGACCGATCGGGCCGGCGCCGACGATCAGGGCGCCTGTATCAAGCTCACGGGTCATGCATCCAATATGGTGGCACCCGAATCCAACTCGCGCCCGTCGACAGCCGTATGTGGAATGAGCAGTTCAACTTGGGCCATCCGGAGGCATCCCGATTGACGCCGACCTCGGCTAATCTCAAGGCGTGCTAGACCCCGAGGAATACGAGATGCGTCCGCGAAAGACTCAGTCGCGGAGCTGGGCGGCGCTCGGAATGAGCGCCGTTGTGCATCTTGTCGTGATTCTGCTGCTGATTTTCGGGGTTCCGGACTCGAGCGCCTCGCCGCGGCGGGCGCCGGTGGACGTCCAACCGGCCAACCCGATCGCACTGCAGCCGCCGATGGCGCTCAATCCCAAGCCGCGTCAGCTCCAGAAGGAGGCGCCCAAGCCTCAGACGCCGACGCCGCCACCGCCCCCTCCTCCACCACCTCCGCCCCTCAAGGAGATGGAGCTGGGGCCGAATTCGAAGAAGCCGGACGCGCCAGCCAAGGAGGCTGCGGCGAAGGCACCCGAGCCCGACGCCAAGCCGCCGGCGGCGGATGCACCGACCCCGGCACCCCCGGCTCCGCCGCCGACCGATCAGCCGAAGCCGCCGGAAACGCAGCCGCCGGCGCATCAGCGGCTGCTGATTCCGCGCCCAGGCGATTACACCGGGGCCGGCGCCTTGCCACTCCCGACGACGTCGCCATTCGGGCCGCCCAAGCTCGATTCGGCGAGCGGTCCGCCCCCCGACGCCACCTCCCTTGCCGCGTCGGGAGCGATCGGCCGCACCGGTCTTTCGAGTCGCGACCCGCAGAAATGGACCAACTCGTTCGACGACGAGACGTCGGGGCAATGTGTCACGCCCCCGGACCTCGGCAAGAACGCCGACGGATCCCCGGTCCTTGCCACCGTCCTCGGGCGGATCCTGGACTACGACGGCCGCACGCCCTTGAGTGGCGCGCATCTCCAGATCATGGGCACGGCGTTCGGAACATTTTCGGACACTCGCGGTGAATACCGGCTCGAGTTCGACCCGAAACTTCTCGCCAAGTGCCGCAAGCAATACGTCGTGGTCGACGCGCCAGGATATCGTGGGCAGATGCTGACGTTGATGATCGGACCGAGGGTGCGCAGCGACGACGTCGTGCTTCACCATTGAGCGGCAGATCGTGATCGACTCGAATCCGATTGTCTGGAGTCCCGACGCGGCTCGCGCGCGCGATTCCAATCTGGGTCGGCTGATCGACGGTTTGCGCACCCAGGGAGTTGCGCTGCCGACTGGCGCCGGGCCGGACGCCTTCGCGGCATTGCACGCCTGGAGCATCAGCGACGCCGAGGGCTTCTGGGCTGCAGTGTGGCGCGATGGCGAAGTGATCGCCGATGAGCATCCAGGACGGGAGCCGTGGGATCGCGTCGTGATCGGTGCCGACCGCATGGCGCCCCCCGACCCGCTCCTCGGCCCGCGCTGGTTCACCGGCGCTGCACTCAACTTCGCTGAGAATCTGCTCGGCCACGACAGCGAGGATCCGGCGATCATCGCGTGGGATGAGCGCGGCCCGCTGTCGACGCGAAGCTGGCAACGTGTGCGACAGGAAGTGGCCCAAGCGGCCGCCGGCCTGCGCAGCTGCGGCGTCCTCCCCGGGGACCGTATTGCCGGTTGGCTTCCCAATATTCCCGAGACGGTCGTGGCGATGCTCGCGGCGTCGTCGCTTGGTGCGATCTGGACATCATGCTCGCCGGATTTCGGCGTCGACGGAATTGTCGACCGCTTCGGCCAGACCGAACCTGTCGTCCTCTTCTTTTGCGACGGATATCGGTACGGCGGCAAGGTGCACGACTGCGCCGCCCGCGCCGATGAACTGCTCGCCCGGTTGCCCAGCGTGCGGCACGCCGTGATGATCGACTACGCCGGAAGTGGCACGGTGCCGGCTGACCCGCGCGCAATGCGATGGGCCGACCTGATCGCGCACGATCCGTCGCCGATGTTGTCGTTCGCCCGGCTGCCGTTCGACCATCCGCTGTACATCCTCTATTCGTCGGGGACGACCGGTCTGCCCAAGTGCATGGTGCATTCGCAGGGCGGCACATTGCTGCAGCATCTCAAGGAGCATCGCCTTCACGTTGACGTTCGCCCGGGCGAACGGGTCTTCTACTTCACGACCTGCGGCTGGATGATGTGGAACTGGCAGGTCAGTGCGCTCGCCGCCGGCGCGACACTTGTGCTCTATGACGGCGCGCCCCTTCCGGTCCATGAGCCCGACATCCTCTGGCGGATGGCCTCCGAGACCGGGGTCGATGTCTTTGGTACCAGCGCGAAGTACCTCTCCCTCGCGGAGAAGGGGGGTCTCGAACCGTCGCGTCGACACGATCTTGGTCGTCTTCGCGCGGTGCTGTCGACCGGAAGCCCGCTCGCAGGGGAGAGCTTCGACTGGATTCGCCGTGCGGTGGGTGCGCAGGTGCAGATCGCCAGTATTTCCGGCGGGACGGACATCGTTTCGTGCTTCGTCCTGGGCAATCCGCTGTCGCCAGTCCGCCGCGGCGAGATCCAGGGTCCTGGCCTTGGCATGGCCGTCGAGGTGTACGACGACGCCGGTGATCAATCTCCGGTCGGTGTCCCCGGCGAACTGGTCTGCACTCGGCCGTTCCCGGCAATGCCGTGCAGTTTCTGGAATGATCCCGACGGGAGCCGATATCGCGCCGCCTATTTCGATGGGTATCCCGGCGTCTGGCGCCACGGGGACTGGATCGCACGGATGCCATCGGGTGGCTACGTCATCAGCGGGCGAAGCGACGCGACGCTCAATCCGGGTGGTGTGCGGATCGGCACCGCCGAGATCTATCGGCAGGTCGACACGATCCGCGACGTGGTCGAGAGCCTCGTCGTGGGCCAGCGGATTCCCGGGGCCGCCGCCGGCGACGAGCGGGTCGTGCTTTTTGTGCGATTGCGCGACGGTGTGGACCTGTCGCCGGCACTCGTCGAAGCGATGCGCGCGCGCATTCGTGCAGGCACGTCCCCTCACCACGTCCCGAAGGTGATCGCGCAGGTCACCGACCTGCCGCGCACGCGAAGTGGGAAGTTGAGCGAAATGGCGGTGCGCGATGTCATCGAGGGGCGGCAGGTGAAGAACATCGGAGCGCTGGCGAATCCGGAATCTCTCGATCAGTTCCGCCAACGAGCCGAGTTGGCGTAGCACCTCGGCGCCGCAGTGGCACCGTCGCGGCTTCGCTGGTGTATTAGTTTTGGTGCGGTATCTGCACTCGGCAGCGGCGTGCACAACCGGAGGCGATCGTGACCACCACAGCCTCACAATCCTCGACGATGGCTCCCGGCCTGACCACGACGCGCGCGCCGTTCATCGAGGACGCGCGGGCACACGGGCAGCTCTATATCGAACAGCCGTACGACCTCTACTCACCGGCCAACCATGACGCGTGGAGCCGGCTCTATGCCCGCATGGCGGATCGCTGGCAGAAATACGCCAATCCGCGATTTCTGCAGGGGATCAGCAATCTCTGCCTCGATCCGACCCAGGTGCCGCGCCTCGAAGACGTCAACCGCTTCATGGCGCCGCTTACCGGTTTCCGGGCCAAGGCCGTCAGTGGATATGTCCCGGCGTACATGTTCTTCGACTGCCTGCGTCAGCGAGAGTTTCCGACGACGGTGACGATTCGCGACGGTGACGTCCTCGACTACCTCCCCGAGCCCGACATCTTCCACGACATCGCCGGGCACGTGCCGATGCACACCGACAAGGCGTTCGCCGATACGCTCGTGCGCTTTGGCGAATGCGCCCGCGCCGCGGCGGAACGCGCGCGCACCATCGGCAACGAGCAGGAGCGGGTGCAACGGATGACCAGCGTGATCAAGGCGATGGCTCGCTTCTTCTGGTTCACCATCGAGTTCGGTCTGATGAAGGGGAGCCGCCCCGGCGAGGTCAAGGCGTATGGCAGCGGCCTCCTCTCGTCCTATGGTGAACTCGAGCATTGCATCGAGTCGCCCGACGTGCAACGCTGGCCGTTCCAGCTCGAATGGGTCGTCAACCAGTACTTCGAGATCGATCACTATCAGCCGCTTCTCTTTGTCGTCGACTCATTCGATCATCTCTTCACCGAAGTCGGTCGCCTTGTCGACTGGGTCAGGGAAGGGAAGCTCGACAACGTGAGTCCCGGCGAACCGGGGATCAGTGAAGCCGATCTCGCGTCATTCCTGAGTGCCTCCGGCTGACTGATCGGCCGACAGCACGCTGTTTTGCTTTCATCTGATGGAGCGTGATGAGATGACCTCCACCCTGACGTCACCGGCGCCGCGCGAGACCGGAGATGCCTTTCCGATCAACGGTACCGACTACATCGAGTTCTACTGCGGCAACGCCCGCCAGTCCGCGCAGTACTATCGCGCCGTCTGGGGACATCGGATCATCGGATACCGCGGCCCCGAGACCGGTGTCCGCGACCGCGCATCGTATCTCCTGGTCCAGGACAAGCTGAGGTTCGTCCTCACGTCGCCACTTGGCCCCGAGGGCCCGATCGCCGACCACGTGCACCGCCACGGCGACGGCGTCCACGACATCGCCTTCTGGGTCGACGATGCGCGCGCGGCGCACGCCGCCGCACTCCGCCGCGGCGCGGAGAGCGCGCAGGAGCCGACGGTGACGCGCGACGACGACGGCGAAGTCGTCACCGCCGCCATCAGGATCTACGGCGACACGATCCACTCGATCGTCCAGCGCTCCGATTACCGCGGGCTCTTTCTTCCCGGCTTCGTGCCGATTGCCTCGCCGGAACCGGCTGCCGGCATCGGCCTCAAGTATGTCGACCACTGCGTCGGCAACGTCGAACTCGGCAAGATGAACCACTGGGTCAAGTTCTACGAGGATGTCCTCGGCTTCACCAACATTCTCTCGTTCGATGACAAGACGATCAGCACCGAATACTCGGCGTTGATGTCGAAGGTGATGTCGAATGGCAACGGCCGGATCAAGTTCCCGATCAACGAGCCGGCGCAGGGGAAGAAGAAGTCGCAGATCGACGAGTACCTCGAGTTCTACCGCGGTCCCGGCGTGCAGCACATCGCCATAGCAACGGATGATATAGTGACAACGGTCCGCGCACTGCGCGCCAACGGCGTCGACTTCCTCAAGGTGCCGCAAGCGTACTACGACCAGGTCCCCGCGCGGGTCGGCAAGATCGATGAGGATCTCGCACCGCTGGCGGAACTGGGCGTCCTGGTCGACCGCGACGACGAGGGATATCTCCTGCAGATCTTCACCAAGCCGGTGCAGGATCGGCCCACGCTGTTCTACGAGATCATTCAGCGGAAGGGCGCCAAGAGCTTCGGCGCGGGGAATTTCAAGGCGCTGTTCGAAGCGATCGAGCGCGAGCAGGCGCTGCGGGGCAATCTCTGATGCCGATCTACCACCAGCTCGGATCGATCCCGCGCAAGCGCCACACCGTCTTTCGTCGCCCCGACGGCGGGTTGTACGCCGAGGAGCTGATCGGGCACGAGGGATTCACCGGGACATCATCGCTGCTCTACCACACGTCGCCGCCAACCACCGTGAAGTCAGCGCGAAGGATTCGCACTGTCGCGTGGGAGCCCGACGTGTCGACATCGCTTCGGCACCGGCACTTCCGTACGGCGCAGGCGCCGGGCGGTGGGAGCATCACGCTCGACCGGACGCCACTCCTCTTCAACAGCGATGTCGGGATGCTCTTCGCCGCGCCCGACCGTGTCGACGAGCACGCCTACCGTAACTCCCAGGCAGACGAGCTCGTGTACGTCGTCGAAGGGGAGGGGACGCTCGAATCGGTCTTCGGCGACCTGCCGTTCCACCAGGGCGATTACATCGTGATTCACCGCAACATCACGCATCGCTGGAATATCGATCTCGCCAAGGGACCCGGCCGGTTCGTGATCTTCGAAAGCCGTGGCCATGTCCGCTGGCCGAAGCGGTATCGCAATGAATTCGGTCAGCTGCTGGAAGGCGCGCCATACTCGGAGCGCGACATCCGCCGTCCGGTTGCGCTCAACACGCGCGACATCAAGGGTGAGTTTCCCGTGCTGGTCAAGCAGTATGACGCGATCAACGAGCTGGTGCTCGACCACCATCCGTTCGACGTGGTGGGGTGGGACGGCTACTTCTACCCATGGGCGTTCAATATTGGCGATTTCGAGCCGATCGTCGGCCGGATTCACCAGCCGCCGCCGGTGCATCAGACCTTCCAGGGCGACGGCTTCGTTGTCTGCTCGTTCTGTCCGCGACCATACGACTTCGATCCCAACGCCATCCCGGCGCCGTACAATCACAGCAACGTCGACAGCGACGAGGTCCTCTTCTACGCGTCGAGTGAATTCATGAGTCGCAAGGGGATCGAATACGGGTCGATCACGCTGCACCCCGACGGCCTGCCGCACGGGCCGCACCCGGGTCGCACCGAGGCGAGCATCGGCGCCAAGTACACCAATGAGCTTGCGGTGATGATGGACTCATTCCGGCCGCTGCACGTCGCCAAGCCGGCGATGGCGTTCGAGGATCCGGCGTACCACCAGAGCTGGATCGATCAGCAGCACGCCGAGTTTTCGCCGCCGACATCGTGACCGCGGGTTACTCCTCGACGTGCGCCGGATTGATTGACCGCAGGAGACGCCGCAGCGCATCGATATCCGCAGGCTTCACCAGGTGATGGTCGAAGCCTGCGGCGCGTGACAGGGCGCGATCGTCGTCCTGGCCCCACCCCGTGAGCGCCACCAGAATCACGTCGTTCAGCAACGGTTCGGCACGAATGGCGCGCGCCAGCTGGTAGCCGTCCATCTGCGGCATCCCGATGTCCAGAATCGCGACCGCCGGTTTGACCGACTCGATCGCCACCAGCGCCTCGGGACCGCTGTACGCGACCGACACCTCGGCACCCAGGAGCCGTAGCAGGAGGCCGAGGCTTTCGGCCGAATCGCGATTGTCATCGACCACGAGAATGCGCTGCGAATCAAGCGACGCGATCCGCGGCGGAACGGCGACGCGCATCCCGATCGGGCGTGAGTTGGCGAGCGGCAGCTGCACCGAGAACTCGCTGCCGCGCCCGGGACCGTCGCTGTGCGCCTGAATGTCGCCACCGTGCATCTCGACCAGCCGCTTGGCGAGGGTGAGGCCGATCCCGAGGCCCCCTTGCGCGCGCCCGCCATGCCGATCGACCTGCGTGAAGAGATCGAAGATCGTCGGCAGAAGCTCCGGCGGAATTCCGACCCCGGTGTCCTTGATCGACACGACGGCGTGATGGTCGAGGATGCGTGCAGCGAGGGTGATCGTGCCGCCCGGATCGGTGTACTTCGCGGCGTTGATCAGCAGGTTGGCAAAGACCTGGGCCAGACGTACTGGATCGCCCTCGACGATCATCGACTCCGGTGGGACGTCGACGATGAGGGCGTGACCTGCGCCCTCGATCGCCGGGCCACTCGTTTCGAGCGCGTGCTCGATGATCGCCGTCACTTCGAGCGGCTCTTTCCGCAATTCGATCTTCCCGCGCGTGAAGCGCGACACCTCGAGAAGGTCGTCGACAAGGCGAACCATATGGTTGACCTGGCGCTCCATCATCTCGGAGGCCTGGTGCACCACCTCCTCATGTCCGGGATCGAGCCGCAGGAGGTGCAGCGAGTTGCGAATCGGCGCGAGCGGATTGCGGAGTTCGTGGGCGAGAATCGCGAGGAACTCGTCCTTGCGCCGGTCGGCGTCGCGCAGCGCCGCTTCGGCCTGCTTCCGCTGGGAAATATCGCGCGCCACCTTGGACGCGGCGATGATTGTCCCATCCGCCGCGCGCACCGGCGACACGGTGAGCGACATGTCGAGCCGCCGCCCATCCTTGGTGACGCGCACCGTCTCGAAGTGCTCGATCCGTTGTCCCCGCCGCAGCAGGTCGAGCAAGGTCGTCTCTTCGTCGGCACGTTCGGGCGGGATCAGGATGAGAATCGGTTGCCCGATCGCTTCCTTCGCCGTGTACCCGAAGATCCGCTCGGCGCCGGCGTTCCAGCTCAGGATGATTCCGTCGAGCGTCTTGCTGATGATTGCGTCGTCGGACGATGTCACGATCGATGCCATGAACGCTTCGGCGCGGAATGTCGATTCGCGCTCGGCGATATGGTCGCGGATCTGATATTGGCGCCAGCGGGCCTTGAGGGCGACGCGAGTGGCGCTGACCAGCGCCGCCACGCGCATCGGCCGCTCCAGCACCGTGATGTTGCCGGCGCCTTCCATCACCTGGGCAACGGTGGCGGAGTCAGCGCCCGAGCGTGCGAGGACCAGCACCGGCAGATCCGACCACGCCGGCTGGTGTTCGAGCCACTCATGCAGGCCGCCTGTATTCGAACGGCTGGCTACTTCCTCGGGGACGAGAATCGTTGCCGCGCCGCGGGCGAGTTCACTGATCAGGTGGGTCACGCTGCGACAGAGGAAGGTGGTTACTCCGGCCTTCGTCAACACCTCTACCGTGAGTTCGGCATCGCGCCGGGTCGGCGCGAGAACCAGCACTCGCCGTTCAAGCTCGGTGAGGTTGGCGTCGTTCACGGTCCGGAATGCTCCGTGCTCCAGCTGTTGTTTTCCCGGATCGGGACACCGGTGAGGATGCCACGGAAGTCACGCATCGGCGGCCCGATCGTGATCCCGGCACTGCTCAGCGAAAACGGGCGAATCGTCCGCTCGTGCGCGCCGCCACGCTTCTTGACCACGGAAATCGCCTGGCGTAGTTCACCGGCGGTCTCGAAGTACCGCATCAGGATCACGGCATCGGCGAGATAGCTCGCGTCGACCGGAGACTGCATGTTGCTTCCGACCAGCCCCTGGTGCGCACCGATCAGGATGGTGGCGACCCCCGACTGGCCGAGATACGTCAGGATTTCATGGAGATGAATGATGAGGAAGCGCTCTTCCGGCATGGCGTTCAGATAGCCATTGAGGCTGTCGATCACCACGATCGACGCATTGCGTTCCTCGACCGCGCGACAGATCGCGTGCGAAAACTCCCCGGGGGAGAGCTCCGACGGATCGACCTGGTGAATCCGCACGAGCCCCGAATCAACGTGCTTCTTGAGATCGATGCCGAGACCTGTAGTACGGGTGAGGAGCGTCCCGACGCTTTCGTCGAAGATGAACATCGCTCCCGGTTCACCGCGTTCGGCGGCGGCGGTAACGAATTGCGCCGCGACCGATGACTTCCCGGTTCCCGCGGCACCCACGATCAACGTGCTGGTACCGCGCTCGAGGCCGCCGCCGACAAGCGTGTCGAGTTCGGGGATGGTGCTGGCAAGTCGCTGTTGCGGCGGGAGCACCGGGTGATCGCGCGCCACGAGGCGCGGATAGAGCTCGAGCCCGCCGCGGAAAATGGAGAAGTCGTGGTAGCCACCCCTGTACGCCATGCCGCGGTACTTGAGCACGATCAATCGCCGGCGTTCGGCGCCGAATTCGGGGTAGAGCTGTTCGAGCCGCAGGACGCCGTGGGCAATGCTCTGCACCTGGAGATCGGTGGTCGCCGCGGTGAGATCGTCGAGGAGGATCACGGTGCAGTTGCGGCCGCTGAAGAACTGCTTGAGGGCGAGAATCTGGCGCCGGAAGCGGAGCGCGCTGCCGGCGAGGAGTCGCAGCTCCGACAGTGAATCGAAGACGACTCGCGTCGGGGACTTCGACGTGACGTCGTTGAGGACGGTTTCGATCGTTTCGCCGAGCTCCACCTCCGACGGGTGGAACATCGTGTAGTCCTCCTCCGGAGCGACGGCGCGCTGGCTTGGCGTCAGCTCGCGGATCGCGATCCCGTCGAGTGTCCATCCGTGCGACGCGGCCACTGCGCGCAGTTCTTCCTCGGTCTCGGAGAGGGTCACATAGAGGACTGATTCGCCCTGACGAATCCCTTCGAGCAGGAACTGGAGCGCGAGGGTTGTCTTCCCCGAGCCGGGGACGCCCTCGAAGAGGTAGAGTCGATTCGGTGTGAAGCCGCCGCGAAGGATGTTGTCGAGGCCGGGAACGCCTGTCCGTGAGAGTGATCCGCTGGTCGGTTGCTCGTCGAGCAGCTCGGGATCCATCCAGTACTCCAGTGCCGGGGAAAGGGGTTCCGCCGTGCGGCGGTGCTCAGGGGTTGACGGTGACAAGATTAACGGATTACGGCGCTCCTGCGCCAAAAAAAGTGTGGCACCACCCCGATACTGCCGGAAACGTTCGCAGGCCTGATGCGACGCCAATCCTGTGACGACGCTTTCGATCAGAGGGCGCCACACATCCTGGTGGCCGCGGGCGCACTGTTGCGCGGAAGGGGCGGGTCGGCATTGGAGGTACCCGGCGCGGGCGGTGTGGGCGCGGAACCGTGGCGCGCGCGGGGCGTTCAGGTGCTTGACAACGAGGCGTGCGGATCTACGTTTGCCACCCCCGCAGCAAGCAGCGCGGAACGAGGTAAGTCGCGCCGGAATCAGCGCTTGACCGGGGAGCAACAGGGTGCTAAGATTGTGGGCTGCCGACGAGTTGGGTTGTCGGCGAACCGCAGTGAGCTCTTTGACAAGTGAAGCAATGGGAGAAGTCGGACGCAGTGCGGATCCTATCAAGCGTCACCGATTCAGCGGTGGCGTGAGGATACAAACTACTGAAGATGAATCCGGACAACTGAGTAGTATCCAGTTGTTCGCTTCGAGCTATATCGAACTACTCATTGGAGAGTTTGATCCTGGCTCAGGACGAACGCTGGCGGCGTGCCTAACACATGCAAGTCGAACGGGACCCGCAAGGGTTCAGTGGCGAACGGGTGCGTAACACGTGAAGAACTTGTCCATCGGCGGGGGATAGCCGGCCCAACGGCCGGGTAATACCGCGTACGCCGTTCGGAGCGCATGCTCTGGACGGGAAAGCAGCAATGCACCGATGGAGAGCTTCGCGGCCTATCAGCTAGTTGGTGGGGTCATGGCCCACCAAGGCGACGACGGGTAGCTGGTCTGAGAGGATGACCAGCCACATTGGGACTGAGACACGGCCCAGACTCCTACGGGAGGCAGCAGTGGGGAATATTGCGCAATGGGGGAAACCCTGACGCAGCGACGCCGCGTGTGG